>JABITN010000092.1 GCA_018700525.1 Opitutales bacterium | reverse complement strand
CTGCAGATGCAGCGCATTCCAACGCTGCTTCGGAAACAAAGCCTTCAGGTCCCGCTCGGTCACCTCAACATTCTTACCATTCGTCAGCCCCCAACGCTGGGCCAATCGATGAATATGCGTATCCACCGGAAACGCCGGATAGCCAAACGCCTGAGACATCACTACCGATGCGGTCTTATGACCCACTCCCGGCAATGCCTCCAAGTCTTCAAAATTGTGCGGCACTTGGCCCTCATGCTGATCCATCAAGATTTGCGACAAATCGCGAATCGCCTGGGACTTGCGCGGCGATAAACCGCAGGGCCGAATAATCGCCCGAATATCCTCCACAGACTGCTTCGCCATCGCCTCCGGATTATCCGCCAAAGCCCACAAGCCCGGAGTGATCTGATTCACCCGAACATCCGTACACTGAGCCGATAACAACACTGCCACCAACAACGTATAGGAATCGCTATGATCCAAAGGAATCGGCGGATTCGGATACAGCCGTTCCAGCTCCTCATCTACATACGCCGCCCGCTCCTTTTTTAGCATACGCCCGACACTGCTTTTCCCCAAAAACCGTGCAACCGTAATCTACCTCACAAAGAGCATCAAAGTTTCATGATAGGTAGCGGCCGATGTTTTCATTCTAACGACAGAGATAATTACCCCCGGGAAAGAGTCTCTCGCCCTTTCAGATTGATTTACCAACGCTCGATTCTACTGTGCGCCCTATGCCAAAGACCCCGGAAGGTTCATCCATCAATCACCAAGCTGACCACTCCCTCGACAAACTCGATTCTTTCTCCAGACGCCACCTCGGAGTGGGCCCAACGGAAGCTTCCCTAATGGCCAAGGAAATCGGCTTCGGCTCAGTCGATGCTTTAATAAACCAAGCCGTCCCCTCCGCCATCCGGACATCGGGTATTGACGGACTCCCCGCCCCGGTCGGCGAACAAGACATGCTTGCCGAGCTCAAAAAGATCGCTTCCAAAAACCAAGTCTTCCGATCGCTTATTGGTCTTGGCTACCACAACACGATTACCCCTCCTCCGATACTCCGCAACATTCTCGAAAACCCCGGTTGGTACACCCAATACACACCCTACCAAGCTGAGATCTCGCAGGGTCGCATGGAAGCGCTCCTAAACTTCCAAACTATGATCACCGACCTCACCGGCATGGACATCGCCAATGCCTCGCTTCTCGACGAAGGCACCGCAGCTGCCGAAGCTGTATCCATGGCTTACGGACTACGCGGCAGAGGCCCCAAACAATCCGTTCTAATTTCCAAAGACTGTCACCTCCAAACGATCGAAATAGTCCAAACCCGGGCCGAGCCACTCGGAATTCAAGCCGAGGTAGTAGACTTCGACGAAGATTCGGATTTTTCAAAAGCGTTCGCAGTTATCGTTCAATACCCGGACACCAATGGCATCGCGGAAAACTTCGAACAGCTCGCTCAAAGAGCCAACGAAAATAAGGCCCTCACAATCGCTTGCTGCGACCTGCTAGCTCTCACGCTCCTCAAAGCGCCAGGGGAATGGGGAGCGGACATTGCCGTCGGCTCCGCTCAACGCTTTGGCGTACCGCTCGGTTTCGGCGGACCGCACGCAGCCTTTTTCGCGACCAAGGAAGCTCACAAACGCAAAATCCCCGGTCGCCTCATCGGCTTATCCAAGGACGTCGACGGCAACCCCGCACTTCGCCTGGCCCTCCAAACCCGCGAGCAACATATCCGTCGCGACAAAGCCACCAGCAACATCTGCACCGCCCAAGTCCTCCTCGCCAACATCGCTTCGACTTACGCGATCTACCACGGTCCCCAAGGACTCGCCGCAATTGCCCAACGTATTCGAAGACTAACGCTCATCGCAAAATCCCTCTTACAAGAACTGGGATACGCAATCATCGAAGGCGAACGCTTCGACACGATCGTCGTCAAATCAAAACCAATCGAAACCGCCGCCATACATAAAACTGCCGAAGACCAAGGAATCAATTTCCGAAAAATCGATACGGAATCAATTGGCATCTCTTTCGATGAAACGCTCTCCCCTTCCGATTTAATCGATGCTCTAAATACCTTCGATCCCAAGAGTTCCATCACTCTAAACAGGATTAAACAAAGCATAATGAACCTCGACGAGTCGATCGTCCCCCAGCTAGCCCGCCAATCCGATTTCCTCGCTCAAGAAGTCTTCAACAGCTATCACACGGAGACCGAGTTGATGCGCTATCTCAAGCGCTTGGAAAACAAGGACCTCTCCCTAACCACGTCCATGATCCCCTTGGGCTCCTGTACGATGAAGCTGAATGCGGCCGCTGAAATGCAAGCGGTTACCTGGCCGGAATTTGGCGCCATTCATCCATTCGCTCCGAGTTATCAGACAAGTGGATACATCGAGTTGATTTCACAACTAGAGAACTGGCTCGCCAGAACGACCGATTTCGCAGAGGTATCCATCCAACCCAATGCCGGTTCTCAAGGCGAGTACGCAGGCCTCCTAGTGATTCGCGCGTTCCACCGCAGCCGAGGCAACGCCAACCGCAACATCTGCATCATCCCCGTTTCCGCCCACGGAACCAACCCCGCCAGCGCGGTGATGGCCGGAATGAAATTCGTTCCCGTCAATTGCGACGAGCTAGGCAATATCGACGTCGACGACCTCGAGGCCAAAGCGGAAAAGCATCGCGACAATCTCGCTGCCTTAATGATCACTTACCCATCTACCCACGGCGTATTTGAGTCATCCATACAGGTGATTTGCAACATCATCCACAATAACGGCGGACAAGTCTACATGGACGGCGCCAATATGAACGCCCAATGCGGTCTCACCAGCCCCGGCTCGATCGGAGCAGACGTCTGCCACCTCAATCTACATAAAACATTCTGCATCCCGCATGGCGGTGGCGGCCCCGGCGTCGGTCCTATCGGCGTCGCCGAACATCTCACGCCATTTCTTCCGGGACACCGTTTGAATCCGGATGTTGGCGGAGAGAAATCCATCGGAGCCATTTCCGCAGCGCCGTACGGCAGCGCGAGCATTCTCCCCATTTCCTGGTCCTACATTCGAATGATGGGCGAAAGCGGCCTAACCGAATCCACCAAGATCGCCATTCTCAACGCGAACTATATGGCCAAGCGCTTGGAAAAGCATTTTCCAATCGTCTACCGCGGTGAAAATGGATTAGTCGCCCACGAATTCATAATCGATTTCCGACACTGGAAAGAGCTCGCAGGCGTCGAAGTCGAAGATGTTGCCAAGAGGCTCATGGACTACGGATTCCATGCGCCGACAATGTCCTGGCCCGTACCCGGTACCATGATGATCGAACCGACCGAAAGCGAATCCCGCAAAGAACTCGACCGCCTCTGCGATACACTCATCGCAATCAAAGCGGAAATGGAAACTATCGCTAATGGGGATTGGCCGGAAGACGACAACCCTTTGAAAAACGCGCCGCACACCAGCCAACGCGTCGTATCCGACAACTGGAGTCACCCCTACAGTCGAGAAATCGCCGCTTTCCCAGCGGCATGGGTGTTCGAATACAAATACTGGCCGACCGTTGCACGGGTCGACAACGTTTACGGAGACCGAAATCTCGTCTGTTCGTGCCTACCGATGTCCGACTACGCAGAATAGTTGTTCGAAACCAGTTTCTCCTATGGCCTTCATTCAAACCGACATCCACTCCGAAACGCTGGGCACGCGCTGCAAGCTCAACGCCATCATTCCGCTGCCCCTCGGCGGCGAGCCCGAGACTCGACAAAGCCAATCCGTGCCTCGCCAAACCCTTTTTCTGCTACACGGCCTCCACTCGAATTTCGACGTATGGTCCCGCTACTCCTCAATCGAACGGTACGCGAACGAAAAGAACCTTGCAGTTATCATGCCGGAAGCAGGCAGAAGCTTCTACACCAACATGGTTCATGGTTATCGATACTTCGATTTTTTCACGAACGAGCTACCGCAAATCGTCAACCAACTCTTCCCGCTCTCGCAAGAGCGCTCCGATCGCTTTATCGCTGGACTTTCCATGGGCGGATTCGGTGCCTTCAAAATCGCTTTAAGTCGACCCGACCTCTACTGTGCCGCCGCCAGTCTCTCCGGAGCCCTCGATCTTACAGCAATCGCCGATTCCGAAACCCTCGTGCCCGAATGGCCCATTATTTTTGGCGATAACCAAGACATCACCGGATCCGACCACGACCTTCTCGAGCTATCCCGACACTATATGTCCGGAAATAATCCCAAACTCGCCCTCTACCAATGCTGCGGAACCGAGGATTATTTGTATCCGTCCAATCAAAGTTTTCTCCAACATTCTCGAAACATCGGCCTAGACGTCCATTATGAAGAAGGTCCCGGTGCCCACGAATGGAGTTATTGGGATCGCCAAATCCAAAGCGTCATCAACTGGCTACCGCTTCGCAAAGTCGGCAATCAAGCTTTCTCCTAAATCGGAGCCCGTGCTCATGAAGCCCTCAAAGGAACGCTGGACGAACCGAAAAAAAGTCGCTTTAACCTGCCCTCTATGAACAAGAGCCTCGGAACCAACCTCCTCTCAGCCCTCCTATGCATCATCGGTATCCTTCTCCCGGAAGGTCCGATCAAACTGTATGTACTGAGTGCTGGACTCTTTTCTCTCTCTGGAGCGGTGACCAACTGGCTCGCCGTCCACATGCTCTTTGAAAAGGTGCCCGGTCTATACGGTTCCGGCGTGATCGTCGATCGCTTCGAGGAATTCAAAAGCGGCATCTATTCCTTGGTTATGGAAAATTTCTTCACAGAAGAAAATTTCAAACAATTCACCGACGCCGCTCTTCACCAAGGCCTCACCCACGAGACCATAGAATCCGCTATCGATCTAGATCAAGCATTCGATGGCTTTCTCGACGTAATCGCTAATTCCAAATTCGGCAGCATGCTAGCGCTCGTCGGTGGCCTCAAAGCCCTCGAGCCCCTCAGAGCCCCATTCAAGATCGAATTCGGCAATCGAATAGCTCAAATCATTGATGACTTAGATCTTACGAAAAGCGATTTACACTTCGATTCATTTCGTCCCACGGTTGAAAAGCTCGTCGAAGGCAAACTCGACCAACTTCAACCAGAAGACGTTAAACGCATTTTAGAAAAAATCATCCGCAAACACCTCGGCTGGCTCGTCGTCTGGGGTGGCGTTTTCGGCGGACTCATCGGACTGCTCGCAGCAGCAGCCAATCTGTAGCCTTCTTCTTTATAGACGCAACTACAGCGCTTTCATCTATTCAAGATTTCAAGTTAACATCCGATTCACTTTTAGAGGGTCAACCCGCTTGATAGCTTCACTTAAAGTTATTGCGGCTTGAAGTAAGGTGACGCCTTAGCCACTATCATCTTTTCCTCTAGATCATTTTGCAACCATGGCCACTAGAATCTACATAGTCGACGATCACCCATTGGTCCGCCAGGGTTTATCTCAAATAATTGATAATGAAGCAGATATGGAAATCTGCGGAGAGTCTGAAGATGCCCAAGGAGCGATAAAGGGCGTGGGCGAATGCATTCCCGACGCGATCATCGTCGATATTTCGCTCATAGGAAACAACGGCCTGGAACTCATAAAAAATCTCAAGGCGATTCACGAAGAAATTCCGATCCTCGTGTTTTCGATGCACGACGAGTCTATTTACGCTCAACGCGCCCTCCGTGCCGGAGCCAAGGCCTACGTAATGAAAAAGGAATCCTCCGACAAAATCGTCGAGGCCATCCGCAAGATCGTTAAAGGCGAAATCTATGTAAGCCCTAACGTAGCCGACCAAGTACTTCACCAGATCGTCAATGGGCCGAAAAACGCGTCCGCCTCTCCTGTCGATCGCCTCACCGATCGCGAGCTCGAAGTCGTTCAGCTAATTGGACGCGGCCTATCGAGCCGGGAAATAGCGGGAAGCCTTAATTTAAGCGTCAAGACCATCGAGTCCCATCGCGCTCATGTGAAGGAAAAGCTCAATCTGCGCAACGCTACCGAGCTCGTTCAATTCGCCGTTCAATGGGTCGACCAACAGGTCATGTAACCCTGCCCTTAAGGGGACCTCTTGAGATCGAAATCTGAACGAATTGAAGAACGGAATTCGCTTTAAACCCGTCAGTCGCTAATCACCATTACGACTCCCTAGGCAAAACTCCTCACGGGAAAAGCTAGCGGATCCACTCACTGGCTCTCAGCCATTCCTGGTCGGTACTCAAGCCTTAGTTCCACTCTACGACTCGGCTCTCCCCCGATTGTGCCGCTCTCCCCAAATCGATATAGTCCACGCACAATCTCTCCTAGCGTGGATAAAAGAAAACCAACACCCAAACACGTCTTACTCATCGACAACCAACCAGTTTGTCACCATGGGCTCGAACGCATCTTCAATCACTCCAACGAATTTTCATTCAACGGATTCGCAAGCTCGTTAGACGACGCCATCCAGCCGATTCAAGAGCCCGATATCGTCGCGCTGGATATCGCAGTCACCAAATGCAGAGGTATCGCAGCCATCAAAGATTTGAAGCGTCGCTTCTCGCAATCCGCCATTCTGGTCATCACCTCACACGATGAAATCCTATTCGCCGAACGCTGCCTCAAAGCCGGCGCCAATGGATACCTTATGAAAACCGCCCCAAAAGAGGCCTTCATCAAAGCTTTCCAAGCCATAGCCAAAGGGCATCTCCATGTAAGCGATCGCATTCGCTCGAGAATCCTCGATCGCGTGAACCAACATTCCTCGGAGATCGATGAAACTCCGCATGTCGAACTTCTCTCCGACCGTGAACTCTTGATTGTCCACCACATTAGCCAATCGAAAAACAACCAGGAAATCGCCCACGAACTGCAAATCAGTCGGAAATCCATCGAATCCCATCGCTCGCGTATTAAGTCCAAGCTCAAACTCGACAGTCCCAACGAGCTCATCCGTTTCGCGATGTGCCTCCGATCCTCCCTCGGCTAACAGCCTAGAAAGCGAGGGCGGCATCGCCGACTACGTCTGTCGTAGCTCGAAGAGCGTAGCCAGAGGCCGCTACAGAACCGTGACCAAGCCCTACTTTTAGTATTGCGCTAGTCGAAAAAACGCTTCTTGTGGACCCCTTTACGCTAGAGGTCTGCGGTTTTCCCGCTCTCCTCCACGGAAATTCCGGGGTAATCTTGGAAAATAGCGGTTAGCTCGGCGACGAGCCTGGCTAACGGTTTCCCAAACGGGAAATCTCTTTTTCCGTGAGATAATAGACTAATATGCCACACAGCAAAGCAATCGATAAAACTAAAGTCATCGGCGACTTCAAAACGCACGATTCGGACACAGGTTCCTGCGATGTACAAATCGCTCTTCTGAGTGCTCGCATCAACCACCTAACAGAGCACTTGCGGACACACCGTAAGGACTTCCATACACGCCGTGGACTCCTCGCAATGGCAAGTCGCCGTCGCAAGCTCCTCGACTACTTAAAGAAACACGATCTCTCTAAGTACAACGAGATGCTGCAGCGCCTCAATCTCCGCAGATAGGTTTCCGACCTATTTTGCCATCGAATGAGCGCTCTGCGTATTCAGAAGCACTCGCTTTATCTAATTTGGGCCTGCATCCTCTCGACTCTGTCCAGAGGCTCAGGTCCTTTTTTATACCTAAAAAACCAATAACCAAAATCGCAACTGAAGGGGATATGGCTAACAGGGATATTTCCGAATGAGATCGAGTATTCGATTTCATCCGGAAATCTCTCTTTCGAGCCTCCCAGTTTAGTCGCGATACTGTAATAAATAACATGATACAAAAACACAGTGTAACGATCGAAGATCTGAACATGACGATCTCTACCGGAGACCTTGCTGGTCTGGCAGGCGGAGCCGTCACCGTAAACGTAGGCGAAACCTGCGTATTCGTCTCTGCCACCGCAGCGAGCACCGTTCGCGAAGGCCAAGACTGGTTCCCACTCACCGTTGACTACCGCGAAAAATATTCGGCAGCAGGCCGTATTCCAGGCGGATACTTCAAACGCGAAGCGCGCCCAACCGAAAAGGAAATCCTGACCTCTCGTCTTTGCGATCGTCCTTGTCGCCCGCTCTTTCCAAAGGGTTTCCTCAACGAAGTTCAAATCATCGGCTTCCTTCTCTCTACGGACAAGACCAACGAGCCAGACATCTCCATGCTCAACGGAGCTTCCGCTGCATTGGCAATCTCGGATATTCCTTGGAATGGCCCAGTAGCCGCCGTTCGCGTAGGACGCATCGATGGCGAATTCATCTCCAACCCGACTCTTGAAGAACAGTACTCTTCGGACCTCGATCTCATATACGTCGGCACTAAAGAAAATATGCTGATGATCGAAGGTAGCGCCGCGCAATTGCCGGAAGCAGACTTCCTCGCTTCGTTGGAATACGCTCACAACGCTATCCAGCCAATCATCATCGGCATCGAAGAACTCGTATCCATCGCAGGCAAGAAAAAGGCCGTATTCCCGCTCGTAGTTCTCAAGCCGGAAATCAAGAAAATCGTCGAAGGCCTCATCGGATCGGGCATCAAAGAAGCCGCTCGCCTCGGCGACAAACAAGAGCGCAACGGCAAAATGGGCGAGCTCAAAGCAGAAGCCAGCACAGCGCTTAAGGAGAAACTCGGCGACGACTACAATCCCTACCAACTCTCCATGGCTATGGAAGAGCTACAGGAAGCCGCTTACCGTGCTCCTATCCTCGAATCTCAAGTTCGCGCCGGCGGACGTGGACCAGACCAATTGCGCGAACTAAAGAGCCAAGTCGGCGTAATGCCGCGCGTTCACGGTTCATCTATCTTCGCTCGCGGTGAAACCCAAGCGATGGTATTCGCAACACTCGGTCCGACAAACGAAGCCCAACGCCTTGACGCAGTAACCGGAGGACCTGAATCCAAGTCCTTCATGCTTCACTACAACTTCCCTCCATTCTCAGTCGGAGAAGCCGGACGTTTCGGCTTCACCGGTCGCCGCGAAATCGGTCATGGAGCACTCGCAGAACGCTCGCTCCTTCCTGTCATTCCTGCGGAAGATCACTTCGCCTACACGATTCGTCTCGTTTCCGAAGTTATGTCTTCAAACGGTTCGACTTCGATGGCTTCGATCTGTGGCGGAACGCTCGCTCTTATGGATGCAGGTGTACCCATCTCCGATCCCGTTGCTGGTATATCTTGCGGAATGGTTTGCCAAGCTGACGAAAGCGGAACGATCAACAAACACGTCCTACTCACCGACATCCTCGGCGAGGAAGATCACTTCGGTGACATGGACTTCAAGATCGCCGGCACTCGCAATGGTATCACAGGCTTCCAGTTGGACCTCAAGATCGACGGACTTCCATTCAACATCGTTCGCGAATCCGTAGAGCAATCGCGCGTAGCGCGTATCGAGATTCTCGATTCAATGGCCGAAGCGATCGACACTCCACGTGAAACCGTCAGCGAAAACGCGCCGCGTATTACGACTGTTCAGATCAATCCTGAAAAGATCGGCGCTCTCATCGGCCCAGGCGGCAAGAACATCCGCCGCATCGTTGAAATCACCGGAGCTCAGCTCGACATCGACGACGACAACAGCGGCAAGGTAAACATCTACGCGACCAGCGAAGAAGCGATGAATCGAGCCATCCAAGAAATCGATCTCGTCTGTGGTGAAATCGAGGAAGGCAAGATCTACCGCGGCGTCGTCAAGGCGACCAAGGACTTCGGCTGTTTCGTAGAAGTACTTCCAGGCCAAGAAGGTCTCGTTCACATCTCCGAGCTGGCTGACTTCCGAGTCAATCGTACGGAAGACGTTTGCAAAGCTGGCGACGAAATGGTCGTCAAGTGCATCGGAATCGACGAAAAGGGCCGCGTACGCCTCAGCCGTAAAGCAGCTGTCGAAGAAATCGAAGCCCGCAAGGCAGCCAAGACCGCTGAAGCCGAGGAAGAAGAAGCTCCTGCTGAAGAAACCGAAGCTCCTGCCGAGAACGCCGAAGCCTCTGAAAAGCCAGTAGAAGAAACCGAAGAAGAAAAAGCTGCGAAAAACGCAGAATAATCCTTACATCGGATTCCGATTAATTTCAAAGGCCAGAGCTCTACGCTCTGGCCTTTTTTCGGTCCATTTAAAATCATAACCAACGTATGAAGATACTAATTACCAACGACGACGGAATCGATTCTCCATTTCTCAAGCCGCTCGCGGAAACCTTTGCAGAGAATCACGACGTCACCGTCGTCGCTCCACGGGCCGAGCAAAGCTGGATTGGCAAAGCCATGAGCCGCCGCGGCACAGTCGAAATGGAAACTCATACCGATTTCCCCGGCCCCGCATACAGCTTGTCTGGAACGCCAAGCGATTGCGTCAACATTGCCCTAGCCCACCTCTGCCCAACGCAACCGGACCTAGTCATCTCCGGAATTAACATCGGCCACAATGCCGGCCTGAGCTTCATCGCCTCGTCCGGCACGATCGGGGGAGCCCTGGAAGCATCGCTTCAAAACCTACCCGCAATCGCCGCTTCCATGTATCTCGATCCCGAAGCGTTTCGTGCAGTCAGCCAACGCGACAAAGCACTTTCAAACGACCTCGAAGATCACCTTGTCCACGCCACTCGCATCCTGAAGACCTTCGCCTCTTCGTTCATCGAAAATCACCGTCCCCAATACGGCCAAGTGCATAGCTTGAACTTTCCAAACCGAAATCTCGACCAAGCGAGCATTCACAAAGCCCGCACTGCACGCACGCTTTCCAGTTCCCTTTTCGAGCGCGATGGCGATCAATTCAGGTTCGCCTACAAACCCTTAGAAACCCTTGACGGCGACGAGGACCCGACCGATCGCAATTTCGTCCACCAAGGCCAGATAACCCACACCATCATCGACTACTCAACTATCGATCAAAAATCGTACAAGTAGCGGTGATTGACAGCCTATCCTCAATTAGATACCCCCCACTTCTTTTTTGAATAGCCATGAAACCAACACAAAAACCGAATCGCCCGTTCTTCTCTTCGGGGCCTTGCTCGAAACGACCTGGCTGGTCTATCGCGAGCCTGGAAAACGCGCTTGTCGGACGATCGCATCGCGCCAAACCCGCTAAGGAGCGCATCGAAGAGGTTATCGATCGTTCGAAAGCGATCCTCGGACTTCCAGAAACTTACGTTTGCGGCATTGTACCCGCATCCGATACCGGTGCCGTTGAAATGGCTTTGTGGTCTCTACTTGGCCAACGTGGCGTAGACATGCTCGCCTGGGAATCATTCGGCTCCGGCTGGATCACCGACGTACAAAAGCAACTCAAACTCGACAACGTCAACACGCTCACTGCCGACTACGGCAAGCTCCCCGATCTTTCTTCAGTCAATTTCGCCAACGATGTTGTCTTCACCTGGAACGGAACGACCTCGGGAGTCAAAGTCACCAATGGCGATTGGATTCCCTCCGATCGCGAAGGACTCACAATCTGCGATGCCACATCGGCTGCGTTCGCAATGGACTTACCATGGGACAAACTCGATGTCGTCACTTGGTCCTGGCAGAAAGTCATGGGAGGCGAAGGCGCTCATGGCATGATCGTCCTCAGTCCGCGGGCGATTGAACGCCTCGAGAGCTATACTCCTTCTTGGCCGCTTCCGAAAATTTTCCGTCTCACAAAAGGCGGCAAGCTCATCAAAGGCATTTTCTCGGGAGCAACCATCAACACGATCTCCATGCTCTGCATCGAAGACGCAGTCGATGGATTGCGTTGGGCCGAAGAAATCGGCGGGCTACCGGCTCTCATCCAACGCTCCGAAGCAAATCTCAAAACAGTCGAATCCTGGGTTGAACAATCGAACTGGATCGACTTTCTGGCCGAGAAGGCCGATGAACGTTCCAATACTTCGATTTGCTTGAAAATCGTCGATCCATGGTACCAGGGACTTTCGCCAGAAGATCAAGCAGCCAAAGCGAAACAACTCGTAGCCCTCGTCGCCAAAGAAGAAGTCGCCTACGACTTCGGATCCTACCGTGACGCACCATCCGGCATTCGCCTTTGGGGCGGCGCGACAGTCGACGCAAGCGACACCGAAGCCCTACTTCCTTGGCTAGACTGGGCCTATCAGGAAATTAAGAACGCCTAACGGTTTTCATTTTTTGGTAGCGGCCGATCTTCCCGCTAAGCTGGACCATTGCAGAGCAAGCTCTAGTCCGAAGCAGAGCCCATCCCGAAATCTTCATAAAAACCTCAATCATGATCTTAATCACAACCGATTAGGGATACGATTAAGAACCTCTTGGAATAGGCTTTACGCCTCGATCTAGCTTGTGGGATCGAGGGATAAACTCTCCTATGTTCACTAACAGCCTTTTAGCGGACGAAATTCACCTTACTCTTCAAAAGCGCAACATTTCTGCAACGCACTCGCTAATCAAAAAAATTGAAATTCCCCCTATTTCTATGAAATCGTTTCGCCTTCTTATCCTTTGCCTGATCATCGGTACGCTCTCCGCATTCGCCGTTGAAAAACCCAACATCGTCGTCTTCCTGGTGGACGACATGGGACTGATGGATAGCTCGCTCCCCTTTCTGACCGACAAAGACGGTAATCCGGAGCGTCACGCCCTCAACGACTTCTATCGCACACCTAACATGGAACGACTCGCCAAACAGGGCACGCGTTTCAGTCAGTTTTACGCCATGAGCGTCTGTTCCCCTACCCGCGCTTCGATCATGAATGGCCAAACCTCAGCCCGCCATACCACCACTCAGTTCATCAAACCCGAAACCAAAAACACTGGCGAACTCGGTCCCGCCGACTGGAATTGGCAAGGATTCACCAAAGGGGCCGTCACACTTCCCTCGCTCTTGCGCGAAGTGGGCTATCGCACCATCCACGCCGGCAAGGCCCATTTCGGCCCCAACGACTCCTACGCCTCGGATCCCAGAAACATCGGTTTCGAAATCAACATAGGAGGCTGTGCCTACGGTCAGCCCGGCAGCTACCTAGGAACCGAACATTTCGGCTGGGCCAAAAAGAACCGCGTGCAGCGAGCCGTTCCCGGACTAGAGAAATACCACGGCCAAGACATCTTCCTCACCGAAGCGCTGACCCTCGAAATGAACGATGCCATCACCCAGGCCGTAGACGACGAAATGCCCTTCTTCGCCTACATGTCCCACTACGCCGTTCACTCGCCCTTCCAAGGCGACGCGCGTTTCGCCGCCAATTACAAAGACGCTGGATCCGAACGGCACGCCAACTTCGCCACTATGATCGAAGGCATGGACAAATCCCTCGGAGATATGCTCGATCATCTCGAAAAACTCGGCGTCGCCGACAACACGCTCGTGTTTTTCCTCGGCGACAACGGCACCGACGCTCCGATGGGAGATGTCCACGCCATCTCCAGCTCCGCCCCTCTCCGCGCCAAAAAAGGCACGCACTACGAAGGCGGCATGCGCGTGCCATTCATCGCCGCCTGGGCCAGGCCGGATTCCAGCAACGCCTTTCAGAAACTACGCCCTATTCCACAAGACGTGATCAATAGCCGCGACATCGGTACCGTCTACGACATCTTCAGTACCGTGCTCGCAGCCGCGGGAGGCGAGCAGGGCAACCACATCGTGGACGGTATCGACCTCAGTCCGCTCTTCGCCGACGAAGCCGGCAGCGCCAATGACCGGGAGTTTCTCATGCACTTCCCCCACAGCCACCGCAGCTCCTACTTCACCGCCTACCGCAACGGCGATTGGAAGTTGATCTACCACTACGACAAAACCTCTGGCCCCAGCGACGCCAAGATCGAACTCTTTCACTTAACCGAAGACCCTTACGAATCGCACAACCTCGCCTCGTCCAACCCTGAGAAGCTTCAGGCCATGTTAAAAGCGATGAATACCGCCCTAAAAGATTCCGATGCCCAAATGCCACTGACGAAAAAAGGCGGAAAACCCCAATGGCCAAACCTGTAAGTGTATTGCCAATACCAATTCAATCCTCCAGCAAAAACCGAGTGCACCTTCATCCATCTCCAAACGATCAAGGTTGCCCTAGCTCAATAAACCCTCCTTGGCACGTACATACGAGGTATATTGACCGCGAAACAGATCTCTGAAATTAGAAAAACCACCTCCCACCTTTCGGCGACAAAGCCCCACACAACAAATTACTTTCTCAAGATCGGCTTCTTATCCCAAGGAAGCCCTGCCGTAATCGGCTGCTGCTTCCAAACCTGATAGGGTTCGAATATCTTACCTGGGTTCAAGATTCGTTTTGGATCCAACGCCTTCTTAATCGCTAACATTGCGGCGACCTCCGCCTCGCTTTTAGCAATGCGAAGAAATGGTGACTTCGCGAGTCCGATCCCATGTTCGCCTGAGATCATTCCCCCGAGATCCACTACCATTTTCATGAGGTCTCCCACCGCGCCTTCCGCTCGTTCCAGCTCATCCGGGTCCTCGCGGTGGAACATGATATTCACATGAAAATTCCCATCCGCTGCGTGCCCGAAAGTCGGCATCGGCAAATTCCAACGCTTTTGCAAACGCTTTAGTTGATCCGAAAACTTCAGCTGACTTTCCAGCGGCACCACAATGTCTTCGTTAATCTTCGCATTGCCCAAAGCAAACATCGCTCCACTACACTTGCGCCTAACTTCCCACAAATTGTCGGCTGCTTTGTCGCCACGGGCTTCTTTGAACGCCAAAGCTAAACGATCCGCCCAAGCCCTAACGGTTCGCTTCGCCAATCTAAGGTCGCTCGGATTACCATCGAACTCGATCAACAGAAGAGGCTTTCCACCCACTTCCTTAAAAAGCCTCACTCCTGCGATATCTTCCGCGCAATGAACCGAGTTCACATCCAAGTATTCAAGAATAGAGGGAACCAAACCTTCGCCCAACAGAGACTTAACCGCCGACAATGCTTTACGTTCATTCTCGAAAGCAGCCACGCAAGTCCATCTCCCCTCGGGTTTCGGAACGAGACGCAGTACTGCTTTCGTAACCACGCCCAAGGTACCCTCGCTGCCGATCCAAAGATCTCGAATATTGTAGCCTGTGGCATATTTCTTGTATTCGCCGCCCCAAGACACCTTTTCACCATTCGGCAAATAGCCTTCCAATGCCAAAACAAAATCCCGTGTCACCCCATACTTCGCGCAACGCATACCACCGGCATTACAGGCAATATTGCCACCAATCGTACAATACTTCAGCGACGAAGGATCGGGCGGATAGAAAAGCCCCTCCGCATCCGCTGCCGCCTGAATATCCGAAACCACTGCGCCCGACTGAACCACAACCATCGCTTTCTCTTTACGAATCGCGATGCGTTTCATAAGAGTCATATCCAACACCCAGCCGCCGCGAACAGGACTGGCCGAACCCGTTAACGATGTACCGGTTCCCCGTGCCGTCACTGGCACCTTGTAGGCATTTGCCAACTTGAGGACCACTCCGACATCCGAGTCCACTCGAGCGCGAATCAAAGCATCGTATTCAAAGGACAGCTTACTGCTGTCAAAAGATGCCATGAATTTTCGGTTACCCTCCAACAATACTTTCCTAGAGCCCAATTGCTCGCGAAGTTCCTGAGTCGCTTTCCCAAAAGTCTTTCTCTTTTTCATAATCAAGATGCTGATTGGTATAAACGTTTCGCCAGCAACGCTACAAGCAATTGCAAAATCAGACCAGCAATTGACCTAATTCCGCCGCTTTTTCCGAATAGCAGTCAATACCTCTTCGATTTCTCTCAATCCCAATGCTTTCAAAAAGACGAAATATACCAGAGCTCCCAGGGGAATCAATATCACCAAATAAACTGAAGAACGCCAAATTCCAAAATCGAACTGCTCTAATCCCCATTTCCCAAACCACAAAACAATCCCCATTACTACACTTCCGCATATGAACTTAAAAATTGTCGGAAGAACCAATCGCAATCGCAAATTTATACCCTTTGATCGCAAGCCGAAGTGCAGATAAGTTGCCTGTAGTACTACTGCAACGTTACTAGCGATAACCAAAGCTTCAATACGGTTTAGCCATCGCAATAACGTAATGCTAAGAGCAAGGTTCAAAACCAATGCAATCGTCGAACTCTTCACCGGAGTCTTTACATCCTTAAGCGAATAATAAGCACGTACTTCAATAGAAACAAAGGAATAGAAAGGCATTCCAATCGCGCAAATAATCAGGATCGGCACCAGGTCAGCTGTATCCGGTTCAGTAAACTCGCCATGTTCGAAAAGTGTCGCGATAATTTCCGGAGCCAAAATCGATAGTCCAACTGCCGCGGGCAAGGCTATCATTATCGATAGTGAGATTCCATTTCGGTAAGTCACCGAAAAATCTTCATTTCGACCAGAAGCGGAAGCCTTTGCCAATGCAGGAAAAACCACCGTCGAAATCGCTATCACGAACACCCCCATCGGAAGCTCAACAAGACGATTTGCCAAATTAATTAACGCAGCGCCCGAATCATTGAAATCCAGTGCCAAAACGCGCGAAACCATAATATTTATCTGATGCGCTGCCGTTCCATAAATCCCAGGAAGCGTCAGGAAAAGCACAGCCTTTAATCGCGTTGAAACACTATAATCCAATCTCGGCCGCCACCCCTCGCGCATCAAAGCCACGGACGGAGCTATCAACTGCAAAGCTCCTCCTATCATTACTCCCCCGCAAAGAAAGTTCATTTTCTCACGAGCACCCTCGCCCCACAGCCACCCACCGATTCCCAGCAAAATCAAAATGCTGCAGTTCAGCCATACAGCCGTCATTGCAGGAATTGCAAATCGCCCAAGAAGGTTCAGACCAGCGGAAACTACCGCCGCCAAACAAATAAACAAAATATAAGGAAAAACCAACTTAGCGATCCCTGCCGTTAGTATCCATTCACTAGATACCCAATTTCGTTCAATGTATTCGAATCCAACATATGCCACTCCAATCACGAGCAGGCACACGATAACAAGCCAGGATAACGTTTTGTTTATCAAACGGAATACTGCTTCCTTGCCGTCCTCCTCTAATTCCTCTGATAGGTGCGGCATCAACGCTGCCGACAAAGCGCCTTCGCCCAACAAACGCCGAAAAAGATTCGGCAAAGTAAACGCTGTCGCAAATGCCGAATTCAACAGACTCGTACCAAAAACCGCGGTCACCAAAATATCTCGAAAAAGTCCGAACACGCGTGACATCAGAGTCATCGCGGAAACCAAACCAATTCGAGAGAGCATTTTCGACATTGCCTAAATCACAGACAAAGACTGCTACCGAGCAAGACATTTGGCTCAACAATTGCCAAGGCCCCAAACTGAACCCTCGATTTTCCGACAAATCCTATTCCTGCGATTGACACCTACCCCATCCCATTTAGTTAACTTAACCCGAAAAATCCTGTTCATCCAACCAAGCAAAACACCCCTGTAACAGAACAAGATCCTCGATTAGCTGACTAAGCAGCCACTAAACGCGCATAAAATGAACTTAATCGAAACACTCATAGGTAAGCTTCAGAATCACCCCAAGCGATTCGTATTTACCGACGGAGAAGACGCTCGAGTCCTCCAAGCCGCCCGACAAATCGTAACCCGTCAAATGGGAGCCCCCATGTTAATAGGCGATCGAGCCCGCATTAAAGACAAAGCAGCCAAACTTGGCATCGTCACAAAAGGCATTCGAATTATCGAACCCGAACGAAGCAGTGAACTAGACCAATTCGTCGAAGACCTGAAAGCCCTTCCCAAATACTCAAACTTATCCGACGAAGAAATTCGCCAAACAGCGCTCGACCCCAACGTCTTCGCGACCCTGATGCTCAAACGCAAGCAAGCGAATGCGCTGATCGCCGGTGCTACTGACAAAGCATCCAGCGCCTTGCGCCCTCTCTTTCAAATCATCGGCACTCAAGAAGGCGTCAAAACCGCGTCATCTCTTCTCGTAATCGACATGGAAGCGAAGAACGTCGGTATCGACGGTACTCTTTTCATGGGTGACTGTGGCGTTATCCCAGAGCCTACAGAAGAGCAGCTTGCAGACATCGCAATCACCACAGCCTCGCTCGCCCATCACCTCACCGACGCTCGCCCTAAGGTGGCCATGCTCAGCTACTCCACTCACGGAAACCCGCGTTACGCGCCAATCGCCAAAATTCAAGCCGCCACGAAACTCGCCCGCGAAAAAGCGAAGCGATGGAATTTGGAGACCGACATCGAAGGCGATATTCAAATCGATGCCGCGTTGGACCGAGCAACCGCTCACGTAAAAGGAATCGAAGACAGTCCAGTCGCCGGCGACGCGAATGTACTCGTTTTTCCAGATCTGAATAGCGGCAACATCGCCTCCAAACTCATTCACATTCTTTCCGGAGCCAATAAGTACGGTCAAATAATAATGGGTCTCGAACAACCCGCCGCAGATATAAGCCGTGGGGCCACTGCCCATGACATTCTCGGGGCGGCCGCCATAGTCGGTTGCCAGGCCATCGATCACCGCCTTCTACTTGACCGCCAAAGCGATCTCTAGCATGACGCAAACTCCTCTCAAAACCAGACCGGAAAACACGAAAACAAACCGGATATTCGTTGCTGCAACGCGCATGAATGATGGTAAGACTACGACCTGCCTTGGTCTTTTTGGGGCACTCCAGGATAGGTATAAGCGGGTAGGTTTCATCAAGCCAGTCGGCCAGCGTTTCGTCAAAATCGAAGGTCAGTTGATCGACGAAGATTCCGTATTGCTGGAAAAGACCTACAAAGTCCAAACGCCTATCGCTAGCATGAGCCCTATCGCAATCGATAGCTCATTCACAAAACGCTATCTAGACAACCCAATTGAAACTGGAGCTGAACTCACTCACAAGGTTTGTAGTGCATTCGATCAAGCATCCTGGGAAAAAGACCTAACGATCATCGAAGGAAGTGGTCACGCCGGCGTCGGCTCCGTATTCAATATGTCGAACGCCCGAGTAGCAAAGTTGCTCGGAGCCAAAGCTATTATCATTAGCCGCGGCGGCATAGGACGACCCATTGACGAAATCGCGCTAAATAAAGCGCTCTTCGACAAAGAAGGCGTAGAAGTTATCGGTGCCATCATAAACAAAGTCCAAATCGAAAAAATGGACTACATCCGCAAATACACCAGCATTGCTCTCGAAAGCCTCGGCATCCCTCTTCTCGGCCTACTTCCCGTCGAAAAGATACTCACGTCTCCTAACTTACGGCAAATTTTCGGGCAAACCGGTGACGAGTGGCTGCACGAGATCCATAACACCGCTTCGCGTCGCGTCAGCAATATCATTATCGGAGCAATGACTGCTCCTGGATTTCTGAATACGATCACGCCAGGCACTCTACTAATCACTCCAGGGGATAGAGAAGACATCATCATGGCTGCTCTATCCTACGAAGCCACGTCCAAGGCCGGATCGATTTCCGGAATCGTGCTCACTCGCGGAATAACTCCGCACCCGCGCCTTATCGAATTGATCCGACAAAGCTCAATACCAGTCATCATAGCGGAAAAAGATAGTTACGTCATCGCGTCTCGACTTCACGGAATGACCGTAAAAACTCAACCCGATGACACCGACAAGATTCCATTGATCCAGCAAATGATCCTGGAGAACATCGATCTGAAGACGCTCGAAAAATCTTTCTAGAACGACTACATCGCTCGGCAAATGTCGATGGACCTGCTACAGCACCAGTACGAGGCTTTTTTCGAGTAATTCGATTTCACGAATCGCGTTCCAGGAATCCACGACATCAGCCGGCCAAGATATAGCAGAGAGTTTCGACAGGAACATATCGCCGACGAATCCGCCGAATTCCGGTACGACAAACGAATTCAAAATGATTCGATCCATTTTCATTTCAATCCCGTCAGGTCCAGTTTCAAAATGGCAAAACGCCTGCACCATTATTTCGAAACGATCGGATTTCGGATTCACGACCACCTTTGAGTTCAAAACGAACGCTTTTTCTTCTAGGCGAATATTCGGCAACGAAAACGAGATATCGACCGGAGTGCCGTCCGCGTTCGTATCCGTGCTCTGAAATTGGCTAAGATATTGATTCAACTCGGACTCCGAAAACGGAATAGGCCCAGGCGTCTTCCGGCTTAAACGGCTCAATCGCGAACGCATCGTGGCCGATTCCGCGGATGCCACAGACCCAACCGAATATTCAGCCGTGTATATTCCCAAATTTTCCACCCCCGCACCTACACTCCTTGATTTCGTTGGGGTTTCCTTCAACAAAATCACGGCACCGAGCAACAAACCGAGCGCAGCGCCCGACAATGCCGTGAAAAGCATTCCTTTAATCGTCGGTTCCTTTGGTAATCCTCCTTTCATAAACTCCTATCCCTTATCGGTGCTCTGCTCAAAGTTCTTGAAAACATAACCCATTAAATAAAAATAAATCACCGCTCCAAAAAAGAATGCGAACGGCAACAGCAAACTCAACCCTAGCAAAGCAAGCGTCGGCACCCAAAATTCCTCCACCGTTCGTTTCAAAAGACCCGTAAGCGCTTGAATATTAAAGCAATTCGAAAAGTCTTCGTCTAGCATGTACAGGTAAAGCGCCGAACAAGTCAGCGGACCCGCGATAAAAAATGCTGGAGCCACCGGGATGTGGGCAAAATAGGAACCCGTACTCCAACCTATGGCTAACTTCGCAAAAGTCATCAGAGCGATAGGTATTAGACCAAAAATAAACGCTATTAAAAAAAACTTCAACCCATCGATAAAAAGCCCCTTCCAATCACCCCATTCCGGTAGAACAAACGCTTTCTGAGCCTTGCCTGCTCGAAACATTCGATAAAGGTACCCGCATGCGAAAAAATGTAGGATTGGGATACAGCAAAACAAGACGCCCATTAGGCACTTGGTAAACCAGTTACGATCAGACCTCAGTCGTTTAGATACTTGCTCAATTGTCGGCATTCGGATTCCTTGTGTCGATTTTGCATAACAATCGCGCATTTCGCATGGAGTTCAAAGAGAAATTATCCACATACGTCGCCGAAATAGAACAAGCCTTCGAAACACTGCTACCGCCCGAGAGCGCTCGTCCGGTTCGCATCCATCAAGCAATGCGGTACAGTCTCTTCGCTGAAGGGAAACGCATTCGCCCCGCTCTCGTTCTCGCCGCTTGCGAACGCTTCGATAACCCCCGAAACGCTCTACCTGCAGCCGTGGCCGTCGAATGCCTGCACACGTACACGCTGATCCACGACGATCTACCAGCAGTCGACGATTCGCCATTGAGAAGAGGTCGCCCGACCTGCCACATTCAATTCGACGAGGCTACGGCCATCCTCGCAGGCGACGCTCTGCTCACCTACGCCTTTCAACTACTTTCACGACACTACGCCGGTTCTTCGGACAAAGGCATCGAACTCATTCAAGTCCTATCGGAAGCCTCGAGTAGCGAACACCTGATCGGCGGCCAAATGGAGGACATCCTCGGCGAGCAGCGTGTACTCGAACAGGACGAACTCAACTTCATCCACATCAACAAAACCTCCGCTCTCATTGAAGCGAGCCTCGAGATGGGAGCCATTATTGGAGGCGCTACTCCCGAACAAACCTCATCCATCATATCCTACGGACGCTGCATAGGGTTGGGGTTTCAAATTGTGGATGACATTCTCGACGCTACCAGCGATACTCAAACGCTCGGCAAAAGCGTCGGGGCCGACGAGGCATCGAACAAATCCACCTACGTCGCCCTACACGGACTCGAAAAATCGCGTCAATACGCCACTGAACTCGCAACGAAGGCCTACCAAATCTGCGACGGCCTCGACATGCCATTTCTAAAAGATCTAGCGATTTACCTGAATCGCCGCACCAACTAAGGTGCATTGTCACATGCATGAGCCTCGAATATCGTTTATCGTGGCGGTCCACAATTGCTTGGACCTCACTCGCTCCATGATTCGATCGCTCGAAGACACCGTCGACCTTTCGAAGTGCG
This sequence comes from Opitutales bacterium, assembly GCA_018700525.1. Taxonomy (GTDB): domain Bacteria; phylum Verrucomicrobiota; class Verrucomicrobiia; order Opitutales; family Opitutaceae; genus Pelagisphaera. The sequence goes on along the minus strand of JABITN010000092.1, from coordinate 15,734 downwards.
AAGTCATCCTTATCGACGACGCTTCCGGACCCGATACCGCCAAATACGTCCAAACTCTCAAAGCTCCCTACAACACACTGCGCAACGAAACCAATCTCGGTTTTAGCGCATCCAATAACAAAGCCGCCCATCACGCTACCGGCACCTACCTCGTTTTTCTCAACAACGACCTGGAGTTTGCTCCCGGTTGGCTCGAACCAATGCTCGAATTAGAGTGCAGACTGCCAAAAATCGGCGCCATCGGCAATATTCAGAAGAATTTTCAAACCGGTCTCATTGACCATGCAGGTATTTTCTTCGATCAGAACGGAATGCCTACCCATGCTTGGAAAAATCGAAAAAAACTCCCCAAAGGCGATTGGAAAGAACGCAGCGCCATTACCGCCGCGTGTCTCCTAATGAAACGTTCGCTCTTCGAGGAAATGAACGGATTCGACGAGTCTTACCGTAACGGGATGGAAGACGTTGATCTCTGTCTTCGCCTTCGAATTGCAGGCTATCGTCTCATTGTGTCCCACAAAAGCGTCATTCGTCACCACATCAGCAGCTCGCCAGGCCGGCACGAGCACAACGACCGCAACTCGGAACTCTTTCGACAGCAATGGTCTAATAGCATGCGCAAAACCGGTATTCAGGAATGGCCCGAGGAATATTTTCATCGCTATGCCCGCTACTGGTGGCGCATGAATCCAAGACTAGCCTGGAAGGCACTCTTTATGCTTTTGTTTCGTCGCTAGAAATTCTCCCAATTCGAATTTCCTTCATTTATCACCTTAACTAGGCAACAGTCCGAACATCAAACTCTGCCATGATCCGTTCCGTCTTTAAGAAAAAAGTCAGCAATCCCATTCTACAGCGCTGCGCGAACGATGACCACACACGCCTTCGCAAGCGCTACGAACTTTGGTATCACATCCTTAACGAGCAACGCGGCACTCGGGTTAGCATGGACGGCAAGGAGATGGTAATGCTAGCAAGCAACGAATACCTCGGCCTCTATGATCACCCGAAAGTAATCGAAGCTGGCCAAAAAGCGCTCGCAAAGTGGGGCGGAGGCACAATGGGTGCCCGCTCGGCAAATGGCGGTCGGAGTTTCCACGCGGAGCTTGAGCAACGTCTAGCTAATTTTTTGGGGAAGGAAGCCTGTCATGTTGCATCGGCAGGCTACCTATCGTGCATGTCCTCGATCACTGGCTTCGCCGAACGAGGCGATGTCGTTTTGGTCGACAAAAACATGCATTCAAGCGTCTGGGACGGTATTCGACTATCGATGGCCGATGTCGAACGCTTCAGCCACAACAACCCTGACCATTTGCGTTCCCTGCTAGAAGAGCTCGATTCAGCCACGGCGAAAATCATCGCAATAGAAGGCGTCTACTCGATGGAAGGTCATATTGGAAAACTGCCCGAAATATTAGATATCGCCCAACAATATCAGTGTTTCACCGTACTGGACGATGCCCACGGTATCGGCGTGCTTGGCAACCAAGGCCGCGGTACGGCTAACTACTTCGGGCTCACCGATCGAGTCGACATCATCACGGGCAGCCTCTCCAAATCGCTCGGAAGTACTGGCGGATTCGTCGCAGGCGACGAAGCGGCGATCGAATACCTTCGAACACGCTCCAAACAGATCATTTTCAGCGCAGCCCTCTCGCCATGCCAGGCTGCCTGCGCGATGGCCGCTTTGGATGTCATAGAAACCGAGCCGGAATGGCTGGATCGTCTTTGGGCCAACACCAAACGCTACAAAGCCCTCCTAGACGACCTTGGCCTCGATACCTGGGAAAGCGAAACACCCGCTATTCCGATCATTATCGGCGACCGTGAAAAAGCCTACCATTTCTGGAAGAACCTATGCGACCAAGGAGTCTTCACTATTTTCGCGACAGCGCCCGGCGTCCCGCCTGGAAAAGATCTCGTCCGCACTGCCGTTTCCGCACGCCACACCAACGAGGATTTCGAAATCATCGAAAAAGCGTTACGCTACGCAGCCAAGAAAATGTAGGGGCACTAGCCTCCTTCGGTCACCATGTGATCAATTATATCGCGAGCGGTTTTTTCCCAACGAGGCAATATGCTCGTTTGAATCCCATCAGTCAGTTGTTGAAGCTTCCGACGATTCAAAACCATGCTGCGCAACGCTTCGGTTAAGGCTTTCACGTTGCCTGTATCGAACAATTCGCAGCCGCCGAATCGCGAATTCTCGCGAACCGAGTGCAAGCCGCTACTCAAAGTCGGTACTCCCTTCCAAAGTGATTCCAAAACCGGAAGCCCGCATCCTTCGGCGAGCGAAGGCAGCAATATCAAATCCGTATTCAAAAAACGCTGCTGCAAAGCAGTCTCGCCAACCTGACCATGCAATCTTACAGGGTACCCCGCTTTCGCTGCATCCTTAAGAAGCCGTTCTGTGGTTTTTCCGAAATAAGGATTGGTTCTCCCAACTATGTGAAGATCGAATTCCAAGCCTTCGTCCCATAAGAATCTCGCCGCTTGCAAAGCCAAGTCCTGACCTTTTCGCTTTTCGACGATTCCCAGCATCATTACCTGCAGCCGATCTTCATGAACAGTCTTCGGAGGCGATGATTCTGCAAATACCCCGTCCGCTCCCAATTGAATCGATTTTACGGACGGAGCCGCTCCCACGTCCAACCACTCCCAATACTCTTCAAGCAAAATCGAACTATGACTCGAAACGCCAAAAACTCCAGTAAAGAGCGTTAGCATTTTCATATAGCTCGGGTGTCTTTGAACGCTATGCGGCCAAGTAAACTCCGGATGCTGCATCGGAATCGCATCATGGAAAATCGCATAGGCATGACAAGGCCACTCACGCAACAAGCGCTCAACTCCAACTCGCTCGAATTCGCAAAAAAGCTCGCCGGTCAAGAAAACGTCATTCTCTTCGACGCGAAAGTCCTTTTGCTTTAATCGAGGCCTAAAAGTCTCCTTCCGGCCATCCCAGATCACTTCAAGAAAGCGTGCTCCAAGCAAGGTTTGCAGCTCATGTTTCAGACAGCTTGAAACCCGAGCAAGCCCAGACTTTTGCCGCTGCCTGGAAGCCTTCGTGACATCAAATAATATTCGGCCCTTAATCATCGGTTGAACTTCGACACATTATAGTGACTGAGAAACAAGTCTCAAGAATTTACGCCTTCTTATCCGACGAAAGGCACTCCTCCATGGCATACAGCAATTTTCCGGAATTGCGCGAAGCCACAGATTCTCGATCCACCCAGGCGCGCCCTTCTTCCCTTAGACGTTCGGAAAAAGCGTCCTCATGTTGGATGCGCTGACACTCAGAAACCCATGCTCCTGGATCATTAACGTCTCTCAGAATTCCGGACACATCATCCTCAATCGCTTCAACTACTCCGGAAATAGGCGACGCAACCACGACAACTCCTGCCGCCATTGCCTCAGGAATAACGTTCGGTAGCCCGTCTCGATCCCCGGTACTGCCAATCACACCCGTATGAAAAAGGATATCAGCCCAGGCCAATTCCTTCATAGTTTCTGCTTGAGACAAACGACCCTTCAAAAAGACTTGATCGTCCAACCCTCTTTTGCACAACTCCTCTTCAATTTCATTGCGCAACTCTCCCTCTCCAATAATCCGGGCCTCAAAAGCAACTCCCGCATCACGCAATGCCGCATAAATTTCTATTTGATAAGGGAATCCCTTTTTCTCGACCAACCGCGCAACGCAAATTATCCGAAGCACCTCTCTCTCGCTTCGTAATAACTTGAACTCCGGAAACTGATTCATACCGCGACGAATCAATTTCAACTTCTTCTCCGGCACGAAATCCACAAGACGTGAATACGCCGATTCAGTCGAAGTATGAACAAGAATAGCCTCGCGTGTTTTCGTTCGTAAAAGCCAATCCCCTCCTCGATCAAAGACGTCGTACGCATGCGCCCCCACCGAAAACGGCAAACCGACCAGCAAAGACGTCACCCAGCCAAACGAAGCTGGATCGGCAGACCAGACGCAATGAACGAGATCGGGGTTCATCGATCGTATTTGCGGTTCCCTGACAACAGCAACGCCCATTCCCAGCATGTTCGCCCAAAAGCTCAATCCAGTCGGCGGACGATGCGTAAACAATTCTTTGAACCATTTCCTGAAAACCGGAAAACGCATCAGAACAATTAAAGGAAGACGCCAAATCAAAGCCAGTAATTCCCACTTCGAGAAACGATCGATTTCTAATCCATCGAATTCGGCATCCCCACGATGCAGCGACATAATAGTCAGCTCCACTCCCAAATCGCGCAACGCATGCGCCTCTCGCTGCAGAAAGGTTTCCGAGTACACCGGAAACGTTGTCGTCACATAAAGGATACGCATCCGAACATTGCCAGCTATTCGCCGACGACCTTCAAAACCGGACGCTTTTCTTCAGGCAACGCTTCATGGGCAAGATCCACCAAATCGTAGATCACTCTCGATGGAGCATCTTGAAATCTCATAGTGCGAAACCGACGTCTCAATTCCTTGAAACGCTCGGGATAGCGACTCAAATTCATGAGAAGCATTTCAAAATCATTGCTGTTAGATATCTTCACCGCCGCATCGTCTTGCATGAAGTACTTCACTGTCAGTTTCTCCTGAGGCATGACTCCACCGATTCCGTTGAAAACGATCGGGCATTCGAAGTGCAGCGCTTCCGAACAAGTCGTCGTTCCCCCACGAGTCACTACCATGTGGCTTATTTGTAGAAATAAATGCATTTCGTTGCAATAACCTTCGACGTGGCACGATAGCTCCGGATTATTCCGCTGCCATTGACGCACTTTCATGAAGGCTTCTTGATTCCGACCGCAGACAACCAAGACCTGATAGGTTTCAGAGTACTTCTTGATCGCCGGCAGCAACGCCATATGGTTATTCGCTCCCGTTCCTCCTGTTGCCAAAAATATAATTTTCCGATCGGGCCTCAAACCAAGACGCTCCGTAATAAACCGGTGACGCTCGTAGGCCGACAATTTCTCCTCGTAAATCCGGGGTATCAAGAAATGCCCGCGCACGATGATCTTCTCCGAATTCAGCTTAAAGCGGGAAATCGCAAAATCCTTAGCCGTTTCAGTTCGCGAAAGATAGAGATCTACACTCGGCTCTACCCAATTGCGACTGTAACCATAACCTCCCGAAAACTCCGAACAATAAGTTGCGCAGCGAACATTCTCTTTCCCAAGAATTTCCCGAGCTACTTGAAAATAGCCGCGATTCAAGCAATCATGAACGCTGAAAACCAAATGAGGCTTAAAATTCTCAATGACTTCCGAGTAATACTTACGCCCCAAAGTAACCTTCGAACGATTCAAATAACTCAAGCCTTCTACAAAAACATGGTAAGGATGATGAAACCACGGAGCGTGCTTTTGAATGAAATTGTAGAAATTGACCCCCAATCGATTTAGCCGAGACGAGTCTTCAAGCATGCTCTCTACGCGTACTTCCACTTCCCACCCGTAGAGTTTGCGTACCCACCTGCGGAAGGCAATCGCTCGAGCGTCATGGCCACCACCGGTACTTGATGTTAATACTAGAATTCTAACTCCAGACAATGTGCTTACTCTCTTTTTCACCCCAAAACAGTATTTACCTTAAAACCAAAAAAATCGCTGAAAAACGCGAGGTCAAAATAATTAGTAACGGAATGGTTGCACTAGCGCTACTGCTAACAATTCCTCAAATGCCGTCCTTATTAGGCTAACGTGTGAATGTATGTTCCGTTTTCCGGTACGACCAGGGCTTTTATTCGCAGTCACCCCCCAACTCAATCATCTGCCGATTTCAACCATTCGACAGTCCGATTCATCCCTTCCTCGAATGAAACACGACTCTCGTAACCCAATTCGACCTTCGCTTTTCGGTTGTCGTATTGTTGATCTCTGGAAAACAAGTACACCGCATGCCTCGTCAGCGGCGGCCGAGTTGAAATGTTCAGCGCTCTCCAAAGAGCCTCAAATAAATATCCGCACTTAAGGGCAATACTTTCGGAAAGATTTAGAAACGGTCGTTTCGTCCCCGTTCGGTCAGCCAACGTATTCGCAAAACCAAACCACGAAACGACCTCGTCATCAGTAATGTCATACGCCTTTCCCGCCGTATCATGCGAATCAGCGGCTGCAATCGCAGCATCAACCAGATTATCGACATACACTAGTCCCGCAGGCGACTCGCCTCGATTGACCAACAACATAGTCCGAGATTTCAAGTGATCGTAGATTTCCTTAACGATGCTCATTGAATGGGGACCGTAAATCGTCGCCGGCCTTAGAATCGTGACTGGAAAGCCAACATCCCGATAAGCTCTCCACAAAACTGCTTCTCCTTCGATTTTCGATTCATTGTACGGCAGCCCAACTTTCTTAAGTTCGCGTGATTCGTCTCCGGGAAACATCGGGTACCCGTAAACATCCGTCGAACTCACATGAAGAAAGCAGTTAAACCCTTCGCTCTCCTTCGCTATCTCCACCAAGTTTTCGATTGCTAAAACGTTTGCTCTCCAAAACGCACGTTCATCGCCCCAATCCGAACTCATAGCCGCGCAGTGGAATACCGTTTTTACATTCCTCATACATTCGCGAAGAGAATTCAGGTCCTCCAATTCTCCATAGCAGAATTGAATCGAGCCATCCTTATTCAGCCTGGAAACATCGCTAGAACGCCTTGCGAGCACCCGTACCTTCCGACCGTCATCCGCCAATCGATTAGCCAAATACCCGCCCAAAAAGCCACTTGCGCCAGTTACTAATATTTCACTAGCGATCATCGTTCGAAGCAATGGGACTAAACGCTTTCCGCCAGCAATTCGCGTGCGTGCGACAAAGCGCTTTCCGCCGATCGATCTCCCAACATTCGAGCGAGTTCAATCACGCGCGCATCTGCGTTTGCACCCAGTTTTCCGATACTCACCAGGGCTCGATCGCCGCTTTGATCTTTTTCCACGACAAAGTGATTGTCCCCAAGAGATGCAACCTGAGGCAAATGAGTAATGCAAATCACTTGATGGGATCGGCCAATGCCATGCAGGCGATCGCCGACTATCCGGCCAATTTCCCCGCCGACATTAGCGTCTACTTCGTCGAACACCAAAACTGGGACTTCATCAACATCTGCTAAAATCGTCTTCAGAGCCAGCATCACCCGAGCAAGCTCTCCACTTGAAGCCACCTTGCTCAATGGCCTCAACGGCTCCCCAACATTCGGCGAAAATTGCAACTCAGGCAAAGCATCCCCGTATGGTTTCAAACCCGACTGAGCGATCATCTCAAGCCCGCACTTCCCTTTCTTGAAACCCAGTTCCAACAAAACCGCTTCCGCCTTGCGGGCCAAGGCCTCCCCGGCCTTCTTGCGCTTGCCTGTCAACTTGGCCGCCTTGGCCTTCAATTTCCGTTCCTGATCGTCAGCCTTTTCGTTCAGCCGATTCAGCGAACCCTCGATGTCGCCTTGATCCTCGATTTTCCGAGCCATCTCGTCTTGAGCCTTCAATACATCCCCGACTTCACGGCCATACTTACGCCGGGCTTCCTGCCAAGTAGCCATTCGCTCTTGCACCTCGACCGCAAACTCCGGCTCGAAATTCAAAGAAGCGCCGATCGTTTCATACTCCGCTCCCAATTCTTGGATTTCCAGAATCACGCTCTCCAAACGACTCGCCAATTCGCTCAAGGAAGGATCCATCCCAGCCGCCTCGTTAGCCGCTCGGGTCATTTGACTCAAAATCAAAATCGCCCCATCATCGCCGGTCAACCCGTTCGACAACTCATTCGACAGTTCAAGTAGATCTTGACTGCTTGCCACGCGATTGAAATCAGTTTCCAGCTGCTCAACCGACTCGTTCGATAATTCCAGCGAATCGATCCGTGCGATCTGAACCTTCAGGAATTCTATTTGATCCGCGTCCAACTGCGTTTCATTTCGCAAGCGATCAATCTCTCCCAGCGTTTCCTTCCAAGCCCGATAATCGCCTTCAAAGGCTAACGCCTCGCAACCGAGCTTGGCATACAAGTCAATCATCTCCAACTGATGCTCGCTGCGCAGCAATCGCTGAGGCTCGCCAGGACCGTGAAAATCAATCCAACACCCGCCCAAAGCCTGTAAGTTCGCCAAAGTAGCCAGACTGCCATTGATCGAAATCCGTGATGGTTTGGAAAGGTGCAAACTGCGCTTCAACAACAACGCCCCTTCCTCGCAAAGCGGCAAACCCAACTCCTGTAAAACTGTATCGATCTCCCCTTGATTCTCGAAATACAATGCCGCTTCCACTTCGCAACAATCCGTTCCGCCGCGAATAATCGTCTTATCCGAACGCGCCCCCGAAAGTAGGCTCAAGGCTCCCAGAAGGACGCTCTTTCCAGCGCCTGTTTCACCGGTGACAACAGTAAAGCCCGGGTCGAATTCGATGGAAGCCCGTTCCAACAAAGCCAGATTCGCGATATTCAAATATTGAAGCATAAGAGGATCAAAAGACAACCACAGTTAAGGCAAGTTTGTGCGACAAAGAAAACGAAAATTGTTCTTGCTCCGAATATATGTCTTCCGCAACTTCTCCGCTCTCGCTAAAACTACGCTCAAACGGCGTATCAGGCGACCCTCGGGGGGATTAGCTCAGTTGGTTAGAGCGCTTGCTTGACATGCAAGAGGTCGGCGGTTCGAATCCGCCATCTCCCACCATTTTTGACGAAGTATTGAATTGAAATGCTACCGAAAATTGCCATCGAAACGGGGAAGTCTCCAACAGCGGATTTGAACCGCCGAAACGGTTCGATGAAGCTAGCAGCACGAGCGAAGGTGAAGCACTGAGGGCAAATCCCCGATAGGCGAAGCGAGGAGTCAATCCGCCAATATTCGACCGAAACTCCCAACCGTCTTCCCTTATACTACGCCAAGATATCGCGTATCACCGTTGCTTTCTCAACTCCCGTAAGCCGCTGATCCAATCCTTGGAACGGGAATATCAATTTATTGTGATCGATTCCTAGTTGATGAAACATAGTCGCATGCAGGTCTCGCACATGAACCGGGTCTTGAACGACATTGTAGCAAAAGTCATCGGTTTGTCCATAGCTCATACCTCCTTTGATACCGCCTCCTGCCATCCAGGTCGTAAAGCAGCGCGGGTGATGATCGCGTCCATAATTCTCGCGATCGCCCACATCCATATTCTGGGCATAGGTCGTTCGGCCAAATTCACCCGCGAAGACCACCAAGGTATCATCTAGCAAGCCTCGTTGCTTCAAATCCGTCAGCAATCCCGAAATCGGCTGATCCACATCGTTGGCCTGGCCTCTCAAATTCGCCGGCAAACGGGTGTGGTGATCCCAGCCTCGGTGAAAAAGCTGAATGAATCGAACATCCCGTTCAGCCATACGACGGGCGAGCAAACAATTGCGGGCAAAAGAGCCCGACTTGCCCACTCCCGGACCATACATATCGAGCGTGGTCTGGCTTTCTTGTTTTAAATCGGTAAGCTCTGGTACGGATGTCTGCATCCGAAAAGCCATCTCTTGCTGGGCTATTGAGGTGCCGATCTCCGGATCGCCCGTTATCGTTTCTTGCTCGGCATTCACCTTCGCCACGAAGTCCAACATCTTATGGCGAGCTTTCCGATCCACCCCTTTGGGATTCGAAAGGAAGAGCACGGGGTCGCCGACCGATTGAAATGCTATACCTTGATGCCTCCCAGGCAAATAGCCCGTGCCCCAGAGTCTACTGTATAAAGCCTGAACATTCACCTTGCCCGACCAAAAGGCCGAACTCAGCACCACGAAATCCGGAAGATCCTTATTCATCGAACCTAGTCCATAACTGAGCCAAGAACCCATACTCGCCTTGCCCGGCATTTCAGAACCGGTGCAAAAAAACGTTTTAGCAGGGTCATGGTTAATCGCCTCTGTATGCGTCGACTTGATCATACAAATGTCGTCCGCATGTTTCGACAAATTCGGCAGCAACTCGCTCATCACCAATCCACTCTGACCTTGCGGAGCAAACTTAAAAATCGAAGCGCAGATCTCCTGCTTCTTACCGCGCGTCATAGTCGTAACGCGCTGTCCTTGACTAATCGATTTCGGCAATGCCTGGCCATGCAGTTTTTCCAAACCGGGCTTGTAATCAAACAAGTCCAACTGACTCGGAGCGCCCGCCATGAACAAAAAGATGACGCGCTTCGCTTTGGCTGGGAAATGCAAGCCTGGCTGCGTCGATGCAATCAACGGATTCATAGAACCCGTCAATGCGGCCGTACCCAGGCCAATAGACGCGTTCTTGATAAATTGTCGACGATTGAGGACGTCGCAGAATGGTTGAAATGATTTCATACTCATCTTCTTACTTTCGCGAGTTCCAGGTTTAAAAGGCTATGGGTCATCATCGTCCAGGCCGCTACCTGAACGCGTCGATCAATTCGGTCCGAGCCCAGTTCAGAAGTGAGCGATTCGGTCAAGTCATGGTCGCTCGAATACAATTCTTCGAAATCCGCTAATGCAGATTTCATCAATTCGATGCGTTTCGAATCCGGCTCGTGAGAAGTGATCGTTTCGTATGCCAAGCTTAAACCCGTTCCCACATCTCGAGTCTCTTCCAAGATCGCCTTGGCCATTGTCTTTGCAGCTTTGAAATACTCTTCCTCATTCATCAATAGCAACGCTTGCAAGGGCGTATTCGTTCGTTCGCGACGTGACACGCAAAACTCGCGCGAAGGCGCGTTCATAATTGTCATCTGAGGAGGCGGCATCCCGCGACGCCAATACGTATAGAGACTGCGCCTAAAAACATTATCATCCTTATCCGCAACGTAAGTAAAAGGGGCATCCATACTCACCATTTCCCAAAGCCCAGGCGGCTGTGGCGGTTTGACGCTTTTGCCAAACATCTTCATATTCAACTGACCACTAACAGCCAAAATCTGATCGCGAATCATCTCCGCATCCATCCGATAGCGAGAACCGCGCGCGAGCAATCGATTCTCAGGATCTTCCTCGAATTCTTCCCGACTCGCATCCGAGCTTTGTCGATATGTATTCGATGTCACCATGCTACGGAGTAGACCTTTAACGTCCCAGCCTGAATCCATAAACGAAAGCGCAAGATCATCCAATAGCTGAGCATTGCTAGGCCATTCTCCCTGAGCACCGAAATCCTCGGACGTCTTAACGATCCCCACACCGAAAAGCTGTTGCCAAAACCGATTAACCGTTACGCGAGCGGTAAGCGGATGATTGGGAGCGACAAGCCACTCAGCTAAATCCATACGCGAATACGAGCCCTCAATTTTTCTCATTAGAGGCAGAAACGATGGCACATTCCGTTCGACGATTTCTCCAGGAGCATCGTAAGCGCCTCCGACCAAAACGGCAGCCTGACGGGGCGGATTCAATTCGCTCATAATCATCGCCGCCGGAACCCCCTCCCAAAATGCTACGCGTTCCTTTTCCGAGGCCTCTGTCCGATCGAGGATCTCGTGAGCTTCCCGCGTACGAACCTTAGTCGTCCAATCATTTCGCTTCGCGAGCTCCTTGATCACTTGAGCAGTTCCCCATTGAGAGTCCGATTGAGCTTTTGCCTGCCATTGCGAATTGGATACAAACGTAGATGTTTCATTCCCAATTCGATATTCGAGAATAAAAGCAAACCCTGCTTTGCCTGAAGCTTTCGCAATAATCTCATTGTCTCCGGTTTTTAGGAGACTTGTCGCCTCGGCAACGATTCCTTTATTTTCCGAGCGGGCTTTTCCAAAAGCGACGCCATTGATCTCAACTTCCGCATTCGACACTCCAACGTACCGAACCATCGCAACATCAGGAATTTCATCCAACGGCAGCGTTACTCGCAATTCCACAGACTTGGAATTCAATTCAGCATCATTCCAAATCCACGGAACTGATACCTTCTCATTGATATCGCCCCATTTTTCATTCAATCGCTGACGACGCGTCACGGACTCCAACTCGAGATCCAAACGCTGCTTTGCCGCCTCGAAACTGGCGATTTGCTGATCTTGTTTCGGAGTAGTGAGATTGATAAAAGGCGGCTGCATTCCTCGTTCCGGCCGCCGCACGGTCTCCGCTCCACCGCTGAAATTATTGAAGAACGCGTAGAGCTGATAAAAATCCTTCTGCTTAATAGGGTCGTATTTGTGATCGTGGCACTGAGCGCATTGAACTGTCAGTCCAAGAAACGCCGTTCCGAACGCCTCGATCCGATCGAGAACATTCTTGTGCAAGCTTTCTTCCGGCAAGGCCGTTCCCTTGTCGATGATCATATGCAAACGATTAAACCCAGAAGCGATCAACTGGTCGAATGTCGGCTCATCGTAGAGATCTCCCGCCAACTGGTAGCGAATAAAATCATCGAACGGCAGGTTTTCATTAAACGATCGAATAAGCCAATCGCGGTAGGTGGAGAAGTCCCGATGGAAATCCTTGTGCATGCCATTCGTATCGCCGAGCCGAACTAGATCCGCCCAATAGCGAGCCATGTGTTCGCCGTACGCGTCTTCGCTTAGGAGGCGGTCCACGAGGTTCTCATACGCCTTCGAGCTTTTGTCGGCGAGGAATGTTTCGATTTCATCTAGACTTGGAGGGAGCCCCGTCAAATCAAAGGTCAATCGGCGAATCAAAGTCCGCTTGTCGGCTTCCGACTTAGGCTGCCGTCCTTTGCTTTCGAGCTGAGCCATGACGCGATTATCGATCGCGTTTCCATTCCAAGCCGAATTTTCAATCCTCGATGGAGCGGATTTTTCCGGAGGTATAAACGCCCAGAAATCCTGATACTCCGCCCCTTCCTCGATCCATTGCTTGAAAAGCGCGACTTCACCTTCAGTGAGAGCCTCCTTACGCGATTTCGGCGGAGGCATAACCTCATCCTCATACTCCGATACGATCCGAAACCACAATTCGCTCTCCTCAATTTCACCTGGCTTTATAACGCTATAATCCTTTCTCGGCGTAAGGGCTCCAAATTCCCCGTCCGGAATATCCAAACGCAAATCCTCCTCGCGATCCTCTTCGTCCGGACCATGGCAGTGAAAGCATTTATTAGAAAGGATTGGACGAATATCTCTATTAAAATTGATGCTTTCCTCCGCAATCAAATCGGTAACGCTCACAAGACAAGCAATAGCGATTATGTTCTTCAACATTGGGGTTCTCATCTGACCGGTTTTCGTTTTCCAAGACTCACGCACAGCGAGATCCAACGATCCTAAAAAGTCAATATGGATCCTTACGGCATTCGGTCTGACAGTCGATAATCAGAGAATCGACCTACTCCCATTTTCTCTAATACGAATGGAACGTCCTCAAAACGAAATCTCAGCTTCGACCAACTATTTTCGGCAACGTTTTGCTTACCATTTCTTCAACAAAAAGCCGCCCATAATCCGAATAGCAGGCAGACGTATGTGGCGTCACCAACACATTCGGCAATAACCAAAGAGGAGAATCAACGCTAAGTGGTTCGACTTCGAATACATCCAAACCAGCTCCCGCAATTTCTCCTTCCTGCAGGGCCTCTACCAACTCGATTTCTCGTATAGCTAGCCCACGACCGAGACTATAAAATACAGCGCTTCTTTTCATCGCTTGAAAATGCTCCCGTCCGATTAAACCACGTGTCGACTCATCCCCCGGCAACAGACTCACGACATGATCGAACTCGCCAAGATTCTCTAATGCATCATCGAATTGCACCAGATTATTATTTCCCTCTTCCCCAGCCAAAGACCGCTTCGTCCCCCGAACCTTCAAACCCAAACGCTCTAAAAGCGCTGAACTCTCTCGGCCTAAATTTCCGTATCCAAGAATTAACACGCTCTGTCCTTCGAGCCTCCTCCGCCGAAAGGGCAACCCCCGTTCCCATTTTGAATTCCGTTGATTCTGCAACTGAACATGCAGTCCATTATTGAAGTGCAAAATCATCGCCAACAGAGACTCACTCATTATTTTGCCATGAAACGATCCATGAAACGTCGGAATCCGACCGCTTGGATCCGAATGAACCCAGTCTTTTCCCGCTGCCGGAGTGACGATGGCTTTCAGATGACCAGCGGGCGGATAATCGCTAGCAGCCATTCTCCATGTAATACCAATATTGCATTCCGATAGGCTACCAACAAACTCGTCGTAAGTATCCAAAAATCGTATCGCTACCGACGGATGCATTTCTTTCAACAACGCAAACGCCTCAGGTCCTATCGAAAACTCCGGCACTTGACTTTTCAAAAAAACGGAAAATCTCAATCCCATCCCTCAATCCATAAAACCAAGGTCGATTTTACAACCCGAAACGAAACTGCCATCGTATTCAAAGAGGATCCCAAAAAACCGCAGCTGGATTTTTAACCACTGATGACACTGATGGCTAAAACCCATTCCATCATATCGGTGTTCATCAGTGTCATCAGTGGTTAAAATCGCTCTAAGATCATTTGTGTCTACGAAGTTCTTAGAATGATGCACGAAATCATCGGTCAACTGAACGGGCCATCAATTTGCGTACAGAATCAAGCGAACCCATTTGCTCAACGCCATTCATGTTTCGGATAGCGTCCCTTTAAGTCCTTTTTGATATTCGGATAGGACGTCGTCCAAAAAGCTTCCAGGTTATCGGTCAATTGAACCGGTCGCCTATTCGGCCCGAGGATTTCGATCATCGGCTTGCAACGTCCTTGGCATAAGGTCGGGTCTGTATCCAAATCATACAGCTCTTGCACTTTGGCCGACAATACGGGACGAGCTCCTGCTTCGTAGCGAATCCGAGCGGTTCGCCCGTTCGTAAGCTTCAACCTCTCAGGTGCTTCGCTTTCCACCAGTCGCTCCACCTCGACTCCGAACCATGTCTTCACATGCGGCAAAACATCCTGACGTTTCAGGTCCCGAATGCTTTTCGCTCCATAGCAGCATTGCTCTATCAACAAGGCCCGGGAATCATCATCGAACGCCCCAATTTCGTATTCGGTAAACTGCGACGCTATAAAACCCACGCGCTCGATAAACGACTCCACGGCCGCATCCCATTTATCAAGTTTCGCTTTGCCTTCTTTGACCAAACAAGCCAAAGACTCCGCTGCCGCATCTAGGTCGACATCTAAATTCTCTTTCGCCTCGATCGCGAGATCCCGGTAACGAACGAAGACCGTCTCAACGACCCGCTTTTTGCGTTCATCGAACGCCGTCTCGCGGCCGGATTGAAAATCGCCTGGAAACAAATCCTCCAACCAGGAACGTTGGATCTTCGAGCACAGATTCAGTACCGTCGAAACTTCCCCGCTCTGCTTTCCAATCTCGCTAATTTCGCAAACGACCAACAGCTCCGCATCTCGAGCCAAACTCTCTCGAGCCAACATTCCGCGAAGCCCCCCCGTCATCTCGCAACGCAAGGTCCCCCGATCCAAACGTCGACACACACGATCCGGAAACCCTGACAGCAAACTCTTCACAATCGCTTCCTCAGTCGCCGGCGCATTTTGGATCAGCGAAAGGTCCGCATACTTCGCGTATCCAAATATCTGCTTCGACAGATTCGATGCTTGCCGAGCACTCTGAGCGTGAATCCCAAGTTCTTTGCAAAATCCGATTTCGAAACGATTCGCGTTCGCCGCGCTCCAAGCCCGCATTTGGGCGACCAAGTCGCTATTCGCGCAATCGCCCAGCAACGACTCCCGGCGATTCAAGACCGACTTATCCACCTTCCGAATCAACAACCCACGCGTCTGCGT
>JABITN010000136.1 GCA_018700525.1 Opitutales bacterium | reverse complement strand
TGGACGGAAATAGGGTCCTAGGCGATCCGGAAACAAAATCAGGATATCAGCAACGAATTTGGATCGTCTTTGCGAAGCGACGGCTCTTGCTTTCAAGTGCCGGCGAGTCTTTTGAGACTTTCGTGCCGGCTTTAATTTGGCGATCAATAGCTGCAGGGCGTAGTTCGAAAAGAGACAGGCAGACAGCGGGAGATTTAACTAAATTTCGATCGTTGTTCTGCCCCTGGTCTCGCAAATCGGTTTGCGGGATTTCTACGTCGTCGCAGGCTTCGGCCTCGAAATCGCAGGCAATGGCTTCTTCGTGGTATTCGGCTTCAGCGGAATGATGATCGTGGCATGGGTCTTTATGCTCGTTCTCGTGTTCGCCGAATTCGACGAGGTGGCCCTGTCCATCTTCGTGAGAGCAAATGAGCTGTCGAGCTGTGTTTGCGGCGATTGAGCTGCAAAATACAGAGATGAGAGCTAAAATGGAGACGAAGCGTTTCACAATTAATGACTACGGGTTTGAAGTGCCTCAGCGGATAGAATTCTTCAAGTTTTAAATTCGATTAGCGCATTTCGCTAAGGACGTCTGAGAAGGGGTGTTGGTTCCCTGCAATTGTACGTGCAGCCCTGCTTTGGTAAAATTGCATTTTTTATTAGTGTACTCAGTTGTAAAGAAATACCTGATGATAGTAGATTTTAGAATTACTGATGCCACTGACGAACAGGTATGAATTGGCCGATACGATGAAATGAGTGTAAATCGGCCATTAGGGCCCCGCGTGGCGTTTTAGCGGCGATTCAGCTTAGAAAGGAGTCTCAGCATTTCGATATAAAGCCAGATCAAGGTTACTAGTAGGCCGAAGGCAGCATACCATTCCATGTACTTTGGTGCTCCGGCTTTGGCTCCGTTTTCGATGAAATCGAAATCGAGCACGAGATTGAGGGCGGCGATTACGACGACGAATAAGCTGAAGCCGATACCGATCAATCCGCTGTCGTGTATGAATGGAATCGATACGCTGAACATTCCGAGTATCCAGGTGGCCATGTAGATTAGAAAAATTCCGCCTGTTGCAGCGGCGACTCCGAGCTTGAAGTTTTCGGTCGCTCGGATCATCCCGGATCGGTAGGCGATGAGTAGGGCGAAGAGCGTTCCGAAGGTGAGGATCGTCGCTTGGAAAACGATGCCGGGATACATTCGCTCGAAGAAGGCGGAGATGGCTCCGACGAAAAGTCCTTCGCAAATGGCGTAGAGGGGGGCGGTGTAGGGCGCGGCCGTTTTCTTGAAAATCGTTACGAGTGCCAGGATGAATCCTCCAATAGCACCTCCGATCATCCAGGGGTAATACACGCTGGGGTTCTCCGCTCCGTTAATTTTATCCCAAACCCAAAATGCCGGTAGGATTAGGAGCAATAGCAAGATAGCGGTCTTGTTGACAGTGCCATTGATCGTCATGGTGCCGGAGGCGCTGACGGATTGGTCTGCTAGGAACACATTGTCTTTAAGAGCTGGGTTGGAAGATCTCATCTTGGGAGGATGGTTGATTGTAATGCGGACTGGCAAGCGCGATTATTTAGATGGGGCTGGGAGACTGTACGGAGCGGTGCAAGTCCTGTCTCAACGGGGTCGGACCCTCGATTGGGAATTTCTTTGCTCTTAGCGGTGGGATATGAAGGGTAAATTACGATGAACGATTCAAATGAATGGGTTCCTGGTCAGCGAGAGTCTTCCCTGTGTCCTTGCAAGAGCCAGTTGAACTATGGGATTTGCTGTAAACCTTATCACAATGGTAAGGCGAAGCCCGAGACGGCGGAACAATTGATGCGATCGCGCTATAGTGCGTATTTCTTTCGAAAGGTCGATTATCTAGTGGAAACGACTCACCCGGATAATCGTGAAAAGGGCTTAAAGGAAGCGTTGAAGAAATCGATCCATCAAACGAATTGGAGCTTCCTCACGATAAGTGGAACGAGTCGTGGAGGGAAAGATGACAAAACGGGCAAGGTCGAGTTCGTAGCTGAGTATTTCGTCGGCTCTGAGCCTCATGAATTGTATGAGTGTTCGCGTTTCAAGCGTCTCAAAGGCGTTTGGAAATATTTGGACGACAAAGGTTGAGGCGTTTGGGCTCACGGCGAATCTTGCGTATGTGTAATTCTTTGATTCGCTCGCTTGCCAATTACTTTGAGGCAAACGATACTGTTTTAAAAGAGAGCGATTCGCATTCTCACGACTTTTGACCCCGATTATCGATATGAGATTTTTAAGCTACCTACTTGTAAGCGTTATTTTCACTTCGAGTCTATTGGCTCAGAAAAGCTCCAAGGCGCCTCGGTTGCCAATCGGTTCGGATGCTCCTCCGTTTAGTTTGCCGGGCGTGGATGGCAAACTACACAGCTTGGAGGATTATTCTGGTTCGCGGGTTTTGGTCGTCGCTTTCACCTGCAACCACTGCCCGACGGCTCAAGCTTACGAGGAGCGCTTGAAAGAGTTGGCCAATCGTTATTCTTCGAAGGATGTCGTCTTGGTGGCTATCAGTCCTAATGACGACAAGGCGGTTCGCATCGATGAGTTAGGGTATACTGAATACAACGATTCGCTTGAAGATATGAAGTTGAGGGCTGCGGATGCTAGTTTTAATTTCCCCTACTTGTACGATGGCGAGGACCAAAAAGTCAGTTGGGCCTATGGGGCTTTGGTGACGACGCATATCCTAGTGTTCGACGAGGATCGTAAGCTACGGTATAATGGTCGCGTGGATGACAACGACAACCCGGCGATTGCGAAGTCGCACGACGCTCGCAATGCGATCGATGCGTTGTTGGTTGGTCAGCCAGTACCGGTTGCAGAGACAAAGGTTTTCGGGTGTTCGGTTAAGTGGTCGAGCAAGCGATCGATGGTTGCTAACTACATCGATAAATGGAATCAGGAAGAGACGTCATTAACATTATTGGAGCCGGGTCAGGTAGAGGCATTGGGTTCGAATAATTCTGAAAAGCTTCGCTTGATCAATGTGTGGGCGACGTGGTGCGGGCCGTGCGTGATCGAGTTTCCGGATTTGGTGGATCTTCATCGCCAGTTTCGGAAGCGTGAATTCGAAGTGATATCCGTTTCGATGGATCTACCGCACAAGCAGCGCCAGGTGGAGAGCTTTCTTTCCAAGCAGCATGCTTCGATGACTAATTATCTGTTCAACAGCCAAGATCGATTTGCGTTGATCGATCATTTGGACGGCGATAAATGGGAAGGCTCTTTGCCTTACACGATACTTGTCGATCCCGATGGCAATGTGCTCTATCGGGTTGAAGGTCAGTTCGACGCGATGGAAGTGAAGAAGAGGATCGTTGGGTATCTCGGGCGAACGTATTTCGACTGAGGTGGCGTTTCGAAAAACGCGATTCGGACGTCTCTCGCTACCTTCTCGAGCTTAATGGGGTGGACCGAGGGCTCTGGAATCGGATTTTTATCTTGGGGCAGGGCTCGGCTATTATGGCCGCTCGGAGATCCAAGCTTCGCGCGAACGCTATGCCGGACTCGCGTCGGCCGCTATCTTTTAAGGAGTCCTAGATATTCCATCGCGTTTTGGCTTTCGAGGTGGGTTTGTGGGTCTTGAAAAGCTTGGGAGCGTGGACACGGTTAGCGTGCTCGGCGGTATTTTCGTCGAGCTCCTTGAGGAGGTTCATTATTTTGACGAGCGAATGATTGTTGGGGATGTCTTTTGCGTTGCTGTGCGCGTAGTGGCCTTCGCAATACACATGAATTGCTTTTGAAATGCTCGTTGCGGCTTCACGGACATGGTCATTGATGAAGCCTTCGTCGTTTAGTTCGTAGCGTCCTTTTTCCATTCCGAGAAGACTTGGAGGGAAGAGGGTGGGGCGTCAATCTGACTTTTCATACGATCGATTCAATGCTCGCTGTTGACGCAGTGCGTTTCGCGTAGTTCGGTCGACAAGAGTGAAAAGTCGGTCGATCTCATTTTTCCCGACTTTAGGCTGATGGCCACGTACTTTGAAGAACCGGCAATAAAGCAAGTCGATCGCTGCGAAGAAATCTCGATAGAGCTGTTCGTTGCGAATGGGCTCTCCACTTTTGGAGCGATAATCGTTTCGAGTTAGCCGCTCGCGGCGGCCTGGTAGTCCGATGATGTTTTGGGAATCGGTGTAGATATGGATCTGCCGGTTGGTCGGGGATATCGATTCGAGGGCCCAAAGGAGGGCTTGTAGCTCAAGCTTGGTAGAAGATGTGTTTTCGAATTGCTTGGTTTCGATGGGGGAAATCGACGCGTCGGAGAAACTGTAGCCATCCGTGGCGAGCAAGTAGGCGCCAACCCCCGTTTTCGTTTGGGTATCGACACTTCCGTCCGTGATTAGGATCAGCGGGGTATCTTGAGGAGATTGATTCAATCCTATCGAGCCAAGAGAGCTCGATACGTTCGCTCAACTATAAAATGTCGGAGAATCCTTCGGCAGCGGTTTGTTGGAAGTAAACCTTGCCTCGACTATTCAGCGCTTAGATACGGCCTTCTTCGATGTCGTAGACGTCAAACCAGACGTAAACGATTTTGTTGTTGGGAATGAACTGTGGAATGTAGCCTTCTAGGAACTCTTGGAGTTCGATCGGCATGTCGCAGAGGCGGGTCGAGCGCATTTTGTTATTCCAAGCGATAATTTCGCGGGTTTCTCGCTTTTTGGCGTTGGATTCGATCCAAGAGGCAATTTCGTCGTCGTTGGCTCCGGTAGCCACGAATGTTTTGAAGCTGTCGGCGGTGATTTCGGTGAAATCGAGGAAGATGTTATCGAGCGGGCAGTCGAAATGGTATTCGCCATTGGTTCCGGCGAGCGCGGCTCGGCATTTGTCGAGGGTTCGCTTGGCTATGACATAGCCAGCGAAGGTTTGTCTTGGGCTGGCCGGGTAGGTTTGGCTTAGATCGAGAGCGTTGATGGTTGGTTGACTTTCGGACATAGGTTGCGGTTCTGGTTAGTTAAAGTGTTGGAGTAACGAAAGCAACTTGCGATCGCATGCGTCTAAACGGATTGATTTCGATTAAATTTTTAAATTGGGCGCATTCTTGGAGCAGGTTGCTCCGTTGTTTGTCCAAATCGTCTATGGAATCGGAAATCTGCCGAAACATTGACGTATTAACCCAATAGTGTTCAATAGTCTGAATAATGAATAAAACCATAATATCCCTCTATAGCGCTGTAATCATCGCGCTGGCCTCTACATCTGCCATTGCTAATCATCACAAAGATGCATCGGCTCCTCATTCAGTCATTCACGTAGTGACTGTATCTTGGAAGGAAGATGCGACACCCAAGCAAATTCAAGCAGCTCTGGACTCGGTCAAGACGCTTGCCAAGGAGTACGATGGTATTTCTCGAGTATGGATACGCTCAATCAAAGCTCAAGGCGATCGCACGCATGCTTTCGTAATGGAGTTTACCTCGGAGCAGGCGTTGAAGGACTACGCGGGTAGCGATGCTCAGAAGAAGTGGTATCTGTCTTACTTACCTTACCGCGGGGCGAGTACGACGTTCGATATTACGAACTGACTTTAGATCTGCGCTTCATGCTCGGCTTTGATCAAGCGTGAGCCGCAGAAAATGATAAGGCTCCGGGCGTCCTCAACGAAAAGAGGTCGGTCGGAGCCTTCTTTGTTTCTAGGCCTGGTCTGATGTTGACGATCGCGTTTTTCGGGCCAATTAGTGATCGAGTCTATGGATCCAGTGACTCAGGGAGCTATTGGAGCGATCGTGGCAGCAGCTGCAGCTCCAGCAAAACGTGTAAGACTGGCGGCTCTCGTCGGCTGGGCGGGAGGAATGCTGGCGGATGCGGATATTCTAATTCGATCGGCCTCGGACCCGTTGTTGAATATCGAGTACCATCGTCACTTTAGCCATTCGTTGCTGTTTATTCCGATCGGGGCAATTGTGTGCGCGGCGATGTTGTGGGTGTTCGCACGAAAGCGGTTTTCGTTTCGCGAAATCTATTTGTACTCGTTTCTTGGATATTCGACGGCGGGGTTGTTGGATGCGTGTACGAGTTACGGCACCCAGTTGTTGTGGCCGTTTTCGAATGCGCGAATCGCCTGGAATGTTGTTTCGGTAGTCGACCCCATTTTTACGTGCGTGATATTGGGGTTGGTCGTTTATGGATTCGCGAAGCGACATGCGGAAGCAAACTGGGTCGCTTGCGCGTTCGCTTTGGCGTATTTGGGGTTTGGGGCAGTACAGAATCGTCAAGCCGCCGAAACGTTGACTGATTTGGCGGAGTCTCGGGGTCATGATGACGCAGAGCGATTTACGGTGAAGCCGTCTATTGGTAATTTGGCTTTGTGGCGTGGTATTTATGAATTCGAAAACCGCTATTACGTAGACGGAATCCGAGTGGATTACTTAGGCTCGGGAACGCGTGTATACCCAGGAGGCTCTGTA
The DNA here is from genome assembly GCA_018700525.1 of Opitutales bacterium. GTDB lineage: Bacteria > Verrucomicrobiota > Verrucomicrobiia > Opitutales > Opitutaceae > Pelagisphaera. Next base: position 130,263 of record JABITN010000136.1, on the reverse strand, counting down.
GAGAAAGTCGATCTCGGATCAGTGAAGGAAACGCTGTCCGAGAATTCGATTCTATCGAAAGACGTGGATCGGTTCTATTGGTTTTCGGACGGCTACTTGGGGTGGAACCCTGAACGACAAAATCTAATTGGAGATGTTCGTTATGCGGTGTTGCCCACTTCGACGATTCCACTTTGGGGAATCGAGATCGAAGCTGTTCATGAAAATCACGCGCCTTTCATCAATCTTCGTACAACGGATGAGGATACAATCGACCGATTATGGAAAATGATCATTGGAAGGGATCTGTAAGTGAGTGGCCGTTTTACCCAGGTCTGTCGCCTTGTTGAAAACGTGACCGAGATGTCTCGCTCCAAGTTCCCGAGCTTTAAAAAGTGGTGCGAGGCCTCTGGACTTGGACGTAATTTTTTGGCTTCTATTGGGACAGTGCTTTTTGGAGCGGGCAATCCGCAGGGTCGAGGTCATCGCCTTGGCGGTACGCCCTGAGGAGGCGATTGGATTGTTGGGCCAGGCGTCGCCGGATTTCTCGCCTTTTGCCTTTGATCCGAGGAATATGAAGGGAGTCGTATGCCGTCGTTTGGTGACGCATCCATGCGATGGTGGCTGCTTCAGCTCGCTCTTGAATGGGTATGCGTTGAGTTCGAGCTACCGTACCGCTATTTACGGGAGTGGCGTGGTCGGAAATACGCGTTGCGAGTTCTTTGGCGATTGATTGGTAGCGATTTTCGAAGTTAAGGAAATACAGAACTGATGCTCTAAACTCCGATTCGTATTGGGCTTGTTGTTTCGCCCGGCGATGACGGTTCGCCTGCAGCTTTTTTTCGTAAGCGGGAGATGCTCGTTCGATGAGGAGTTTGAGACGATTGGTTTCGATGAGGTTGGCGTCTGCCCAAATTCCTCGGGAAATTTGTCGCCTGCCTTTTGTTTCCATAACGATCCAGCATGGGCCGGACGCTTTTACGCGTCGGGTGAGGGCGGCATCGCCAGGCGGAAGCAGTTCCCAATCTAGCGGGACCTGGAGGACTGAGCCTTCGCTTGATATTACGTGGCGGTTTTTCGAGTGTGGACGGACTTCTCGGTTTTGTTCGGGCATACGGATTTGAGGCTATAGGAGTCAGGCAATCAGGTTTCGAATTGGTTTGAAGGGAAGTTTCAAGTTTCGAGTTTAATATTTGCTTGGCTGAGTAGTTCCGTAATCCAAACGATCATCAATGGGTAGATCATCGACTTGGCGTGGCGCAATCCATGCAATTGAATATGATTCAGAGTTTGTTCGAAACCTTTCGATTTATTTTTAAGGGATAATGAAAATTGTTTGTAGCGATTGAGTGAAATCGTATGTTCGTCATTATCGTTGTTGGGGTATCGAATGGAAACTGAAGAATTGGTTAAAATAAGCGAGAAGACCAAGGGCGATTTATGCTCTGTTGGGGGCTGTGGAGGGCCGGGAATGTGTCCGGGTACTGCCTTGCTGATCGGTTTTCTGGTTGGCACAGGATTGGTTTCCGTAACTGGCATTCAATGGTTGTTGCCTGTTTCGGCAATCGTGATCGGAGGATTGTTTATCAGTGGCATTTGGCAGCGATTTTGGAGGCGTTAGCGTTTTTCGGTCGTTTGATATTCGTAGAAGCGGGTCTTGGAAGTGACTTTGATTTGCGAGTGGACAGTGAGGGTCGAGTTCGTGATGATCGTCCGAATTTCGAAACGCGAAGCGCCCCCGACTTATGGATACTCGAACATCGAATGAGCAATTGAATGAATGGAATGATGTAGGCAAGCGTCCCAATGTGTTGTGGATCTGTACGGATCAACAACGCTGGGATACGATCGCTTGTTTAGGGAACGTTCATATCCGTACTCCGGAAATCGATCGTTTGGTTAAATCAGGTACGGCGTTTACGAAAGCATTTTGTCAAAGTCCAATTTGCACCCCGAGTCGTTCGAGTTTTTTGACGGGAATGTACCCGAGCGCGGTTCATGGCTGTTGCAATGGCAATGATCGATGGGCTGAAGCGGCTCCGTTGGTGACGAAGCTGTTGGCGGATGCGGGATATCGCTGCGGATTGGCGGGGAAGTTGCATTTGGCTGGGTGTCACGGGCGCGTAGAGCCGCGACCGGAGGATGATGGTTATAGCGAGTTTTATTGGTCGCATTCCCATCGTGATATGTGGCCCGAGGGGCATGCCTATTCGGATTGGGTAAAGGATAAGGGAGGAGACTTGGGGTCTTTGTATCGGGAAAACGGAAACATGTCGCCGGAATTGCACCAGACAAAATTCTGCACAGATAAGGCGATCGAGTTTATCGATCAAGAGCATGATCAGCCGTGGCTGATGAGCGTTAATATTTTCGATCCGCATTTGCCTTTCGATCCGCCAAGCGAGTATCGAGATCGTTTTGATACCGAGTCTATGCCAGATCCGCTTTTTCGCGAAAGCGATTTGGAAATCCAGAAAAGCCTGAAAGAAGTCGATTTTCAGAGTACTGCGCTCAGGCCTGAGGATTTTCAAGCGAAGGATAAAATAGCGTCTTATTATGCGATGATCGAGCAGATTGACGAGCACGTGGGAAGGCTGCTCGATTGTTTGGAGGAATCCGGGCAATTAGAGAACACGCTAGTGATATTCATGAGCGATCACGGAGAAATGCTGGGTGATCATGGATTGATTTCGAAGGGCTGTCGCTTTTACGAAGGATTGGTTCACGTGCCATTGGCTTTTTCTTGGCCTGGCGTGGTCGAAGTGGGGAAACAAGTGGATGCCTTGGTCGAATTGACTGATATTGGGCCGACACTGCTCGATTATGCTGGTTTGGAGGCACCTAGTAGAATGACGGGGCGATCTTTACGAACGATGCTTGAGGGCGGGGATCCCGTTGAACGACGAGAATTCGTTCGTTGCGAGTATTACAGCGCTTTGAGTTTGCTGGCCCCGGGACGAGAGAATTGGAATGGGAGCTATGGCACGATGATTCGAACGGATCGTTATAAGTTGGTCGTTTATCACGGGTTGAATATAGGGGAGTTGTACGATTTGGACATGGATCCAGGAGAGTTCGAAAATCTTTGGGATAATCCTGAATACGCCACATTGCGTTTCGAATTGATGAAGAAGGCTTTCGATCAATTGGCCTTAAGTTCCGATCTTGGGACTGACGTCACTTGCGTGTTTTAACATGGAATGCAGGGAGTTGGAATACGTAAGCGATGAGGTGAAAGGGAAATGTGGAGGTCTTTTGTCCGCGTCTGTTGGCTAGGGGAACTAGTCTGGGCTTGCGATGGAGCGGAAATGTCTAATCTTGGGAGGCTTTCGCAATTCCTCCTCATTCGAATTCAGATTATGTCAAAAGAAGATCGCCCGAACATTATCCTCATTATCACCGACCAGCAGCGTTACGAGACGATCCGCGCGTTGGGTTATGATTATATGGATACGCCTAACTTGGATCGTATGGTCGATGAAGGAGTGGCTTTTACCCAATGCCATATTACGGCGCCATCTTGTGCCCCTTCGCGAGCGAGCCTTTTCACGGGAACGTACCCGCACACGACAGGTATTTTGAAGAATGCCGATGCTTGGAAAAAGTCGTGGGTATCGGACCTATCGAATTCGGGCTACTACTGCGTAAATGTGGGCAAAATGCACACGTGGCCTATGGATACGAAGCTTGGTTTTCACGAACGCTACGTTGTCGAAAACAAGGATCGGTTTTTGGAGGAACGATTTTTCTATGATGAGTGGGATAAGGGGTTGCACGCTCGCGGGTTGGTGAAGCAGCAGCGTTCGCTTTATCGTCTGCGTCCTGATTATCGGGAACGGATGGGCGCTTTCGAGTGGGAACTGCCGGAAGACATGCAATCGGATATGTTTGTCGGAAATATGGCGACTTGGTGGTTGGATACGAAGCCGAAACCGGAAGGGCCGTTGTTCATGGAAATTGGATTTCCTGGACCGCATCCTCCATTTGATCCAACAGAGCGATTTATCGAAAAATATCGGGGCAAGAAATTGCCGTTGCCGAAAATCACGCGGGAGGACATCGCTGGTCAACCGGAACCGTATCAGCATTTACGCCGGCACAATATGGAAGTGGATCACGACTCAGTGGTGCATTTGGACGACCCAGACGAAGGAACGATGCAACGCTTGTGGGAGTTCTATTTGGCTAACGTGTCGATGATTGATGAAAAGGTCGGCGAGATTTTCGAGTCATTGGAGAAGGGTGGTTACTTGGAGAATTCAGTGATTTTCTTTACGAGCGATCATGGCGAAGCTCTTGGCGAGCACGGGCACATTCAAAAATGGACGATGTATGATTGCGTTACGAATGTGCCGTTGATCGCTTGGTCTCCCAACCGTTTCAAGGGCGGTCAGAAGGTGGATGCCTTGTGTCAATTGATGGATGTTGGTCCAACGGTTTTGGATTTGGCTGAAGTCGAGAAACCGGAGTGGATGGAAGCGGAAACCCTGATGCCGGCATTGAAGGGCGAGTTATTCGAAGGGCGGCCTTATGTAATCGCCGAGCATGGTCGAGATGTGTTTTTGAGCACGATCGATTTCGTGACTATGATACGAACCCAGGATTGGAAATTGGTTCAGTTTCTCGACAAACCATTTGGCCAATTAATCGACCTGGAAAACGACCCAGCGGAGGAAGTCAACCTGTGGGATGTTCCAGAGCACGGTGGCGTTAAAGCTAGATTGCAGGCTAAAATTGGCGAATTCCGCATTCGGAGTGGATACAAAACGCGCACGCTCTGGCAAGAGGATCGGTAGAGAATTTCAGTTCGATTAATTAATTTCGTTTAGTTATTATCCTTTATCTAACCGCATTATGAATTTTTTTAGAAAAATCACGAATTTGAGAGCATTTGCGTTTTTATCTCTGAGTGCGACGTTGATGCTTGGCACGACGACTTTGGTCGCTGCGGATGGGTTTACAATAGATGAGATTGAGTCCGGCGTAACTGTAAAATACAATGGGGAATTGGTGACGAATTATATCATCGACGAAGCGAACAAGCCATTCATGTATCCATTAGTTGGACCGACTGGAAAATTGATGACGCGGGCTTACCCAATGAAAACGGTGGAGGGTGAACATCACGATCACCCGCATCACCGTTCGATTTGGTTTGGTCATCAAAGAGTAGGTGGTTTCGATACTTGGCATGAGCCATTATCGGCTGCTGCGAAGAATTTGTCAGGCGATAAGTTGCAAGCATTTAAGGAGAAGCTCGGCACGACTGTGCATCGCGATTTTAAGCGATTGTTGGCGAGCGAGAAACGAGCGGTTATCGAAACGCGCAATGATTACATAGGCGGAACGGGCAAGGAGCTTATGTCTGACGAACGTGTGGTGACTTTTCGGATGATGAGAGGGCAATTGGTGATCGATTTCGATATTACGTTCATCGCGTCGTACGGTGACGTCGAAATTGGAGATATGAAGGATGCAGGACTAAGCGTGCGAATCCCGAGCTCTATGTCTTTGAAAAGCGAAATGGGCGGGAAGATCGTCAATAGCGAAGGCGTTAGAGATGGCGATACGTGGAGCAAACGCGCCGCATGGGTCGATTATCACGGTCCAGTTGATGGCGAGCATCTCGGAATCGCGATATTGAATCATCCGGATAGTTTTCGTTATCCAACGCCTTGGCATGTGCGTACGTACGGTCTGTTTACGGCAAATCCGTTTGGATTCAAGAGCCTCGATGAAACGCTTGAAGACGCGTCGTTTACTTTAATTGATGGTACGCGTTTTCTGCTTCGTCACCGATTGGTCTTCCATGAGGGGGATGAAAAGGACGCTAAGATCGCTCAAGCGTTCAAGGCTTATTCGAAGCAGTAGATGCTCTGCGGCGGTTGCCGGGGACGGGCAACCCTACCTTGACGTGCCTAGTCGAAGCTTACGGTGGCTTCAGGAAGTTCTCGGGCAATGTCGTCAAGTCGGTACCCGAAGCCGTTTCCAGAAATCGTAGTCAGACCGAGGATACCTTCTTTACGTTGATAGATTCGAGGATGAACTGCTTGTTCGGGAAGGGATGCGTCTGGGTAGAATTGCATCCCGTTGGATTCGACTCCCATGATTGTGTCCGCGTGGGCAGCGAGCTGAACGTGAGGCAATTGAGCGAGCATTGGGTTCGTTAGATCCTGGACCATCAGGGTCATGCCGTGAGCCTTGGCCCAGCAGAGGCTGAGGAGGGCGCCGGTTTGAGTCTTGCAGGTTTTGAGGGCTACGCCGGTCCATCCGAGGTTGCGGCCAAGGCGGACGAGCTTCCAGTCGTGGGCACTCTCGTCCATGAAAAGCGGCTTGCGAGCGCTGACGCTGCGGACGTCGATTTGATTTGATTCGATGTCGTATGGGAAAGGTTGTTCGACGTAGAGAATCGATTGATAAATTCGGGCGTGTTCGTCTTTGAGACGATCTAGGATTTGGTTGACGTAGTCTGGTTCGGTTACGGCGCAGTTGAAGTCCGTGGTGAGCCATTCTACATTCATTTCGAGAGCGATGTTTCCAACCGTTACGAGGCGATCGTAGTCCCAATCGGAATTGTCGCCGCGTAGTTTGACCTTTAGGCAATTGAGGCCGTCACGCTTGATCCAATCTCGAAGGAGCACTGGGTAGGTATCGTCTGGTTCATTTCCGGTAAGTTCGCTTTCGGAAATTGGGTCTAGTCCTCCAACGAGGTGCCAGACGGGGAGGTTGCGGGGAGCGGGAACTAAGAAATCTGAGGGATATTTCCCTTCAAAGGCGGCCTTCGGTTCGAGAAAATGAGAAAGATCTTTGCTGAGAAATTCGGAATTGTAGGTCTCGTAGATCGGACGTTGGTATAGATTTCCGAAAGCGTCGTGGATGGCTATATCGAGAGGGGAAAAGCAGACGAGGGCGGCGAGGTGAGGTAAGGCGTGATCGCCGGTTCGCTCGGCGTTGAATGCAGCTTGTAATTCGTTTAGACGCGTTTCGATGAATGCGTGGCCGATTTCAAGGGCATGACCGATAACGTCGAATGTCTTTAGCGCGACCGTTATTTCACTTGTGAATGCCTCCAGAGCTTCTGCGCGTTCGTCGTAATCAATGGCCGCAGGCCAGACCCAACCGACGCTTAGCGGTGTTTCGCCCCAACCGGTTGCGATCGTTTCGTCGGAGCCTTCGACTTTGACGCAGGCACGCGCGCAAATAACCTTCGTTAAGACTTGATTGCCGAATTTCAAAGGTACCCGCATTTCCACGGGAAGAAAATAGAGGCTAGCGTCGATGATGCGCATAGGGTGGGAAGCGTTGTCCATAAGGTTTGCTATGTGGCCGGTCTTGATCGGTCAAGTCTGAGAGCAATTGAAATTGTAGGCTTCTTGTCTCTTTCGGCACTTCTCCAACAGTAACGCTACCATCTTGCAATCATGACTGTGGTCGACTTAATGCATGACCATGAACAGACGCGACTTTGGGAAACTGGCAGTGACGGGGGCATTCGGTTTGGCCTCTGGTGGCTTGACGAATGGAGCTTCGGCGGCCTCTGACAATGGGCGATTGCCAGTATATCTCTTTTCAAAGCATCTACAGTTTTTGAATTACGCTCAAATGGCGGAAGTAACGGCAGAGTATGGCTTCGAGGGTTTGGATTTGACTGTGCGACCGGGAGGCCATGTCGAGCCTGAACGCGCTCAAGACGATTTGCCTCGAGCTGCAGAAGCCATGAAGTCGAATGGGCTGAAACTTGAAATGTTCGTGTCTCGAGTAACTAATGTTGACGATTTGTTAGGTATCCAGTCGCTGAAGACTGCATCGAAGCTTGGCTTTAAGAGTTATCGAATGGGTTATTATAAACCGGATGCTTCAGGTAGCTTGCGCGAGAACTTGACGCGTATTCGAAGTCAAATGACTGCTCTGGCGGCTTTCAATAAAAAGCACGGTTTGCATGGCGCTTACCAGAACCACGCAGGTCAGCACATGGGTTCATTCGTAACGGACCTCGCTGATTTGTTGGATGGACTGGATCCGCGTTGGTCTGGCTCGCAGTATGATATTCGTCATGCGACTGTTGATGGCGGCGCGTCTTGGCCGCTTGGGCTGCGATATTTAAAGAATCACATCAAGACGATCGCCATTAAGGATTTCGTTTGGCGGCCAATTGGAAGGCAGTGGAAACTTGTCAATGTACCGCTAGGCGAGGGAATGGTGGATTTCGATCGATACTTCAAGCTCCTGCGGTCCTATGGTATTCGTCCCTCAGTATCCTTACATCTTGAATACGATCTTGGCGGAGCGGATAAGGGCTCACGCACGTTGACGATTCCTAAGAGCGAAGTGTATGCTGCTATGAAGCGGGATTTGAAACGCTTTCACGAACTCTGGGAAGCGAGCGCGTCCTAAAGGCTGTTTAAAAAGTCGGAAGCCCCTAAGTTGAAAACGATTTTAAAACGGACTTGTTTAACAATCTCCTAGAGACGGCAGTTGAAGACCATGCTACCCCAAAAGTGAGAGCGTTCGTCGGTCCGTTTGAGCTCTGGGCTCTTGTCGCTGGCTGAGAGGCTGGCCTGAAAGCTGCGGTTTCCGTAGGTGACCCCGATGCCTGATTCGTGAACAAGGAGTTCCATCTCGCTTGAACCGAACGTGACGTCGCTGGAGCGGAATTGACCTTGAATAAGGGCATCGTATCCTACGATTCGAGTTCTGTAAGTGCCCCATGGATACAGCTCGGACCCTTCGGCGGCGGGAATGAAGCTGCCGCGATTAATAGGGTCGTAGGGCATTGTCTAGAATCCACTGTCGATTTTTCCGAATCGAATTTGAGCGCCGAGACTCGCGTTGGTTTGGTAACCTTCACTGAGATCGGATGCATAGGCTAGATCGAAGTGTTTTTCCTTGAGCAAGGATTGTCCGAAGGAGAGACGGTAACGGAGGGTAGGCTCGCTGCCGTCGGATATTTGATGATCCCAGCCGAGAGGGTCGACAGGTTCGTCCGTGTTCGAAACCGAGCGATAGGCTTGGTGGAATTCGGTTTGAAAGGTTTCGCTGAGCTTGGTTCCGAGGACGCCGAATAAGAATTTCGATCCGGATACGGTGTCTCGGTCATCGCCTTCTTCGATCGCTATCCGTTTGGTGCTCAAATACCAGATCGAGGCATAGTGGCGGTCATTGAATATTGGATTTGGGTCGCTGAGGTCTTCGGGAGTAAAGGTCATCGATCCGAAGAGGAAGCTTTTTGGAATTTAATAGATTTGTTGGCTGCTCCAACGTGGTCGTTTACGAAGCCAAGGGCATTGTCTAGGAAGCCGGCGGCTTTCGGTTCGGTTTTCCAAAACCACTCGACTCCGAATCCAATCGTGTAATCACGGTCTTCGTTTTGCCGGGAATGAAGAAATCCTGATCGAGGTAGACTGCCCAACCGGCGAACGTATTTTCGGAGACTCGCACTGATGAGAGGAGTCCGAGAGCAAAAGTGAGAAGGACTGCTAGGAGAGTTGGCGACTTAGCAGGATTCTTAGGCTTGGGGGATGTCAGCGTCGTTCGCCGGTTTGTTCCCACCAGCCTTTTGGAGGGGACCATTTCTTCTCGAGTAGTTTCGCATGCTCGGCCTCTAGTTTTGGAAGCTCTACTTCTGCGGTATTTACTTCGGTTGCGGCGTACTTGATCGCGTCGTAGTTGGGATTTGGATAAGGATAGGTGGCTTCTACTTGATCGAGCCATTTTTTCAGGCGACCTTGAAGGTCTTGAGATAGCTCAGGATAGATGGAGACTATATCGCGTTTTTCAGCGGGATCGTCTACTAGATTGTAGAGTTCGGTTCGTCGGTCTTCGTAGTAGTGGATAAGCTTCCAGTCGCCGTTCCGGATGATCGAAGAGGGTTCGCCGCCTTGATTTCCGTAGTGCGGATAATGCCAAAAAAGCGGGCGTTCGTCGATGCGTCCGCCTTTGAGAAGGGGGGCGAGGCTTACGCCGTCCATGTGTTGTTGCGGCAAGAGCGGCAATCCTGCAATATCGAGGAGGGTTGGGTAGAGATCCGTTCCTATTACAGGGGTGGAGATGTTTTGTCCTGAAGCTGGGGCTCCGGGCCATTTGATGTAGAAGGGTTCGCGTATACCGCCTTCCCATTGCCGCCCCTTGCCGCCTCTGAGGGGTAAGTTGGAGGTTGCTTTGCCGTCGCCTGCGGAAACGCCGCCATTGTCGGAGGTGAAAACGACGATTGTATTTTTTTCAAGTCCGAGGCTATCGAGTGTGGCCAGGACCGTACCCACGGCGTCGTCCATCGCTTGGATCATTCCGGCATAGAGTGGGTTGTCTTGAACTTGGCGAACTGGGGAAGTGCGATCAACAAGGAAGCGAGAAGCCGGTTTGGGTAAAGCGTCGGCTTTTGTCCGGTATTTCTTCCAAAGGGCCTCAGTCGTTTGAATCGGAGCGTGCACCATGTAGAATGACAGGTAGGCGAGGAAGGGTTGGTCTTTATGGGCTTCGATGAAGGCAGCGGTTTCTTTCCCCAGTCGCGTTGGGAGGTATTCGCCAACCGGTCCGTCTTCCATGCGAGGATTGTTGTAGGGCGAGAAGAATCCGCCAGGGGGACTGCCTTTATGGTGGCCACCGATATTGTAGTCGAAACCGTGGTCGTCGGGGTGGGAGCCTTCGCTGCCGAGGTGCCATTTCCCAGCGAAGAAAGTGGTGTAGCCCGCTTGCTTGAAGGCTTCGGCTAGCGTGGTTTCTTCGTGCGGCAAGTTGTGATTGTAGGACGGTGGTAGGAGTTTCGTGTTACGCGTCCAGGCTTCGCGTTCTGCGGCTCCGATGTAATTCGAGATATCGACGCGGGCCGGATATTTTCCGGTCATGAGGCTGGCTCGGGAAGGGCTGCAGACTTGGCAGGTGGCGTAGCCTTGGGTGAAGCGTGTGCCTTCGCTGGCTATGCGGTCGATGTTCGGGCTTTCGTAGAAAGAGCTGCCTTCACCGCTCAAGTCGCGCCAGCCGAGGTCGTCCGCGAGGATGAAGAGGATGTTAGGCTGGTTCGCTTGGAGAGAAGCGGCGAGCAAGGTTAGCGTAGCTTGGAGAGTAATCTTCCCCCAAATGGTAAATAAAGGGATATTCATAATGTTGGTATCTATGGGCTAGTCACTCAACCTTAGGCGTTAATTGCAATGGGTTATTTGGGGGGCTAGTGCTGCTGGCGACCCGGCTCGAATTACTTTTGGAAAGCGATTTTCTAGAGCTCGGATGTCGCAGATGCGAATTCGTCTTTGCTCATGCTTGCGTAGGCGGTGCGTCGATACGTTCTAACGCGTGGAGTTCCCGGTGGGTAGATTCCGTTTTTGAAGAGATCGTTGAATCCGTAGGCACGTTTTGGGGGACTGTAATAAGAGGATGTGCCCCACTGCGAGAAATCAACTTCGCTTTCGTAGAGACAAACAAGCGATCCCCGCAGGTAGAATGTCTTTCCACTCCATTTCTCTAGAAATCGCGGGAAGTTTTCGTTTCCGCCGCTCAAGCTGTTGTCTCCTTGGACGTTGCCAGGGCGGATTCCGCCGACTACGGCTATTGCATATTCGGTTGTACCTGCATAGGGGTTATTATTGGTGACATAGCCTGTGTCTGGATCGGGGGCGTAGTGGGAGTCGGACCAGTTTTGGGACAGGAAGGATACGGAGTCTCCCATAACGGCAACTGGAACTTCGTTGGTTTCGGGATTGTGGGAGCTTGTGCCGTTGGTAATTCCGTCTGCATTGAAATGGCCCTGTATATAAAGAGCGTTGTTGGTGACGAAGCTCATTCCTGGATCGAACCCTAGGGATGGGATGCCTTGTCCTACTTCGTCGGTATCTCCGCCTAGCAATCGTATTCCTGTGTTATTGAGCTCGGCTGCTGCGGTGGAATTTGGGTCGGAACTGTAACATTCGACGTAAACGACACCATTCCAGTCGGTAGATGGGGTGTAGCCTCCAATGTGGAGGGTGCTGTCGCCGGTACTGGGATTTTCGATGAGCTGTTTGAGATGGCCTGCGTGTATGTCGATCGTATCGATGAATTGCCCGCGGCGTTTATCCCGCAACTTTGCATCTTTGTGTTCCCAGAGGGTGCCTTCGAGGTTGCTGATATCGAGCGGATTGCGGTCTTTGTCGTAGGCGGTTAGTTGGTTGGTGGTCGTGTCCCACCGGAAATAGAGGCCGGCTTTGTTGGACATTTTTTGGGCTTCGATTTCCGCGTTGTAATTTGGATGGTCTAGAGGCAGCGCCTTTTCGATAATGTCTCGTCCTGAGTTCACGGGGTCGTACGCTGCGGTGTCGGGATTATCTTCTTGGTAGTCGGCGAAAGCGACAGGGTTGTAGGCGGTTATTCCATGTGCTGAGGTTAGCAGGTTTCCTTCCCAACGATTGGAGGCGTAGGATCTAAATTCATCGCTGGGCGAGCTGGCGCCCATTGTGGAATCGTTCCAAACGTCGTTTTCTCTCATGGGCAGCAAGTTGTTGCTGCTGTCGGGTATTCTAATCGCTCCGGAGCGAGAGGTGTTTCCTTGGTGCTCGTGGTGGTGGTAGACGTCGCCAGCGGTTGTGACGACGTTGTGGAAGTCGATGCCGTTGACGGGGGCTAGGCGGAGGTCTCCGTTCGTGTGCACGGGGCCGTAAATATCCATCTTGGGTCCGGCGTGAATGTCTAGGACAAGGTTGTAGAATATAGCGTGAGAAAACAGTGGCGAGTCTCGGACTTGAAAAGTTTGAGTGATGTAGGAAGAAATGTCGGGTCCGTCGTTGGGGTCGATCACAGTGGCGCTTCCGAAGAGAGAGATTTCAAAGGCTCTTACGTATTTTCCTTTTAGCGGGTCGAATATATTGTCAGGTTCCTCTGGGTCGATGTAGGTGAGCGAATTGTTGGGTACGGAACTGCTGAAGAGCTGGAATTTGGAATAGTTGATGTTTTCTCGAAGAGAAGCTTCGGGGGGGATTTTTAGCTCTTCGGAAGTACCTGATTTAAATGAATCCGAATTGACGGACGTTTGATTATCGAAGACGTACGACAATTGGGCGAATCCGTACTCGACTACCGTTTCGGCGGTGTTAGATGCCTGCATTCTTAGTTGATGGCGATAGTTGATGCGCCGTTCGGTGACAGAGAGTTTAAGCAGGGCGGCCATTGCGGCTGAAAGAACTGCGATGATCAGTACGGTCGTCGCAAGAGCGGAACCACGTTTTGTTTGATTCGTGTTCATGGAATTCATCCTCTTGGCGATATTGTGAAGTTGTAAGTGTTGGTGACTTGTTGAGCGATCGCTCCGTCGTGGAGGATTTCGCCTCTTACGATAATGCTTCTGTCGTAGAAATTGTAAAATAGCTTTCCATCGCTAAGGCCATTGGACAATTCGATGACTTCTTCGTGCGAGCCAGCGGAGGAAATGGCGGGCAATAGGTCTGCGAGTTCTTCTGTGGAGGATGGGTTGTAGGATTGATCGAACATGAGAACGGGACCTTCGCTTCCGTCTTGCTCCGCGTAACGATAGTAGCCGACAATGCGACCGATGTTTCCTTTGTTAGCTGGGTCTCGGTGGGTGAGGACGAGGAAGTCGCCTGAGCCGCCGTCGTATTGCTGATCTCGGTTGGTGAACGATTTATAGATTTCGAAAAAGTCGGAGAAACGAGCGTTCTCGGTCATTTCATTGGTGAATTTACGAATGTCTCGATTGATGAGTAGTTTGCCAACGCCGTCGCTCGCTCGATTGGCGCCGTAGAAGAAGAGCGAAAATAGACCGGTCATGAAGACCGAGAAGATCGTTAGTGAAATTAGTAGCTCGGCGAGGGTAAAGCCGCACTTGCGATTTCGAGAATATTGGACTCCGTAAATCATCGTTCAATAGGTAGGGACTTCAGAGCGAACTGAGTAGAGGATGTTTTTTTCGGTGTGGGTTCTGTATCCGTCTTTGTAGATGTATTCGTATTTCAATATCACCCGCCTGGCTTCGCCTATGCCGTTGGATTCGTCGGTTATATCGTCGACATAAACGACAATATCTATGTTCATGTCGTCTTCTTGGTCGTCAGTGGTATTGTCTATATCAATACTTTTAGAATTGAGAATGTCGGTGTTGGAATTCCCTAAATTCGGATTGGCGGGCGTTGGCGAAACCGTTAACGTATCGGATGCTCCTTCGTGAAATAAAGTTGGCAATATGGATTCGTCCAGAGAGTCGAATTCCATGTTTTTGATTTGTTCGACGTAGCCTTGGGCAATCGTAAGAGCAGTGCTTTGGTGAATAGCTGCTTCCGCCATTTGCCGAGACTGTAGCAATCCGGTTACGAGGCCAAACCCGGAAAGCCCAAGTAGACCAACCGATATCATTATTTCGACTAACGTAAATCCTGCCTGCGATTTGGATGTAGGGTATTTGGACGTCAGGTGCGTGTTACCTTTTAGCATAGAGAATTATTCCTGTATACCGGATCGTCTATTTTTGAACTTGGATTAGCCGGAAATCGTTGAAAGGTCTAAAATGAAGTGAAAACGGTGAGATGAAGGAGTTTTGACTTCACGTTCCCTTAGGGTGCGAGTTGCCCTCTGTATGCGTGTATTCTCTAGGCGAAATTGTGTATTAATGCAAAAACCTCGAAGGCAGAGGCGTTCGAGGTTTTGGGGACGAGTACGAATCGTCCAGTTGAACGAGCGTCGGTTATGACTATCGTTGGAGACCGGCTTCGCAGAGAGCTTTGAAGTTTTGGCACTTGTTCGAGTAAGCGGTAGGTTCGCTAGTGCTTTATGAAGAGGTTTGAGGGAGTACTCCGAAACCAGAATTTCCGGAGATGGTTTTGTTAGTAGAGATTCTCTTTGTAACGATTTGAAGGCTGTTCGAGATCGTCACTTTCGGATTGGAGAGGGGTTAGCCCATGCTCTCGCTAAACTCGTGACGTTTGCGTCAAATGAAAGTACAGTAGTGATCGTTAGTTTTGTTTTTTCGAAGTTCACAATATCCGTATTTGCAACGTAAGGATTATTGTCTTATGAAAAAGTGTCAAAAGGTGATAGAAAAGTGATCGTTTGTCCGAAATAGTAGTTACTAGGAATTCGTTTTGGTGGAGAATGTGTGGGGTAGGGGTGTTTTCGACGTTTATTGGAAGAAGGCTAAAAAGGAGATTCTTGCGGATCACGAACTGTCTTTCTCTTCGTTAAGCCGATTGTTTTGAAAGCGTTGTGGTCCTCTTGAAGATTGGGGCGGGGAAGATTTTTCCTTCCTTCTACGATTTTTCATTGAAGATCGCTTCTTACTTATCGAGAAGAGGCGCTTGTTGTCATGGGAAAATTGAAAATCGTACCTTTGTTATGAAGAGACTAATCCTAATCCTATTGCTAGTGCCTGCTCTTTTCGGGGCGGAATCCGATCCGGCGGTTCGCAAGTACTACAACGAAAAGGCGCAAATTCGCATGCGAAATTTCGAAATGCCGGAGGATGTCACAATTAGATTGTGGGCGGATGAGTCGCAAACGCAGAACCCCTCGGCGATTACGTTCGATTCTCAGGGTCGTTTGTACGTCGCGGAAATCAATCGCTGGCGTTTCGGGGTCGATGACATTCGCGAGCGGCGGATGATGTTAGTCGAGGATTTGAAAATCCAATCTAACGCGGATCGGCTGAAGATGTTCGAGAATCACTATGCTGAGTTTCCTCCTGAGCATTATACGAACAAAGCAGATCAGATTAGCGTGCTTGAAGATACTGACGGCGATGGTCGGGCGGATGTATCGAAAATCTTCGCGGGTGGGTTCAACGATCCGCTAGATGGTCCAGGTATCGGCTTGATCGAGCGCGACGGCAAGATTTACTACACGAATATTCCGCATCTCTGGATGCTGGAGGATACGGATGGCGATGGCGTTTCCGATAAGCGGACTTCGCTTCAGGATGGCTTCGGGATTCGGATGAGCTTCTCGGGGCACGACATGCACGGCCTGACATGGGGACCTGACGGGAAGTTGTATTGGTCTCTTGGCGACCGTGGCTACAGCTTGGTAACCAAAGAGGGAAAGCGTTTTCATGGACCGAACAAGGGTGCGGTATTCCGTTGCGATCCCGATGGTTCGAACGTCGAGCTATTCTATGATAGCCTTCGCAATCCACAAGAGCTAACCTGGGATGATTACGGAAACCTGTTCACGGCGGATAATGATGCGGATGGCGTCGATTTGGAGCGAATTAACTATCTTGTCGAAGGAGGAGAATCTGGGTGGCATGCAGGGTACCAGTCGATTATGTCCTTTACGAAGGATCTCGATTTGCGTTCCTCGAAATACACGAGCGATTCGAAGCTGCCATTAGGTTGGATTACTGAATACATGTGGAAAGTGCGTCACGAGGACCAGCCTGCGTTTATGCTGCCAGGCGTGGGCCAGATCATTGGCGGTCCTTCAGGATTCGTGTTCAATCCGTCCAATGCGATGGGGGAAAAGTATGACGATAAATTTTTCGTAATCATCTATAAGGGTTCTCTGACTCATTCGTACATTTCGATGTTCAATTTGGAAGACGACGGGGCTTCGTTTAATTTGGTGAACGACGAGGTTTTCTTTCGTGGTTCTAACTGCGTCGACATCGATTTCGGTCCGGATGGGAAACTCTACATGTCCGATTACAATTACGGAGGCTGGTTGAATCAGGATGTAGGCAATATTTATTCTATGGAAGTGCCTGGCGAGATCGAGAAGAAGGATGTTGCGGATAACGAGGCGATTCTTTTGTCGGATTTGTCGAAGCTTTCGATTGCCGAGTTGTCGAAGTTGCTTGGGCGGGAACATCAACAAGTACGCTTGAAGTGCCAATTCGAATTGGCGAAGCGTGGAGCTGCTGGCGTTGGCGCTTTCACTCGCGCTGCTGTAAATGGAGGAAATTCAACGTTCACTCGCATTCACGGTGTTTGGGGACTTGGCCAGATGGCGGGCGATCAGGGCATTGGGATTCTAGATCCTTTGTTCGATTTGCTGTCGGACGGAAACGATCAGGTGCGTATTCAAGCGGCTCGCGTTC
Source organism: Opitutales bacterium (assembly GCA_018700525.1). Classification (GTDB taxonomy): domain Bacteria; phylum Verrucomicrobiota; class Verrucomicrobiia; order Opitutales; family Opitutaceae; genus Pelagisphaera. The sequence continues at coordinate 113,279 of JABITN010000136.1, read as the reverse complement.
TCGGAGATCGCCGAATAGAGGCTTCAGCTGATTTATTGGTTAAGTCTTTGCGCGATACTCACCCGCGGGTGGCGATGTATGCTGGAATCGGATTGGGACGCATTGGATACGCTCCGGCAGTTCCTGAACTGTTGGCAGTGTTGGAGCGCAATGCGGACCAAGATTTATGGCTGCGCCATGGGGCGATCATGGGATTGTTGGGAATCGACAAGTCTCATTGGTCAGATGCGATAAGCAGCGATTCCAAGTACGTTCGTATGGGTGCTTTACTCGTGTTGCGTAAATTGCAGGATCCTGAGATTACGACCTTCCTTCGCGATTCCGAGCAGACGCTCGCTTACGAAGCGATTCGCGCGATCAACGATTTGCCGATGGAGTCGGTCCAGTCGGAATTGGCGAGTCTGATAGACGATTATTTGCCTGGCAGTTCAACGGCGATGCCCGAGAGCGATGTCGATTCGCTGATGCATCACCGGATTATCAATGCGAATTACTATCAAGCTAAGTTGGATAATGCGCGTTTATTGCTGCGTTACGCATCCAATATGGAGGTGCCGGAACGTTTGCGTCGCGAAGCCTTGGCTGCGATCGAAGGCTGGAACGATCAGAACCCGATAGACCCGACGACGGGATTGCCGCGCGTTAATCCAGCAGTTCGCGATGCAATCGATGAAGTCGTTCAGTCCGAGATCGCTGCGATATTGGATTCTGCGGAAGACGACGTTCTTATTCAGGCGACTCGTGTTGCGCAGCTTTATGGATACGATGTAGATCGCAATATTTTGATTGCTCAGCTTAAGAATGCTAAAAACGCGGTAGAAGTTCGTGCCTTAGCCTTGGAAACCCTTCGGAAGCGCAATGACATGGATTTGGAGACGCTAGCGGTATCATTGCTTGAGAATAAGAATGCCGCTATGCGTTCGGGTGCGCTGGAGGCTCTTTTGGTAGCCAATGCGGAGAAGGGCGTAGCGGAAACGATAAAGGCAGCACGTTCGGGTCAGCTTGAATCAAAGCAGCGGGCCTATGCGTTGCTCGGGTTCCAATCGGATCCGGTTTCGGGTATGTTCCTAGCAAAGCAATTGAAAGCGGTGGTCGATGGCGGTGGCGTAGCGAGTACGATGCTCGATGTGATTGAGGCTTCGCGTCACCGTTCTGATTCAGGTATCGGTGAATTGCTTACTGTTTATGATCAGTCGACTCTTACGGCAGCTCCCATGGTGAAATACGCGGCAAGCCTAAAGGGAGGCGACGCGAAGATAGGCGAAGACGTATTTAAGAATCATGGTGCAGCTCAATGCGTTCGTTGTCATAAGGTACTGGGAGAGGGTGCGGATGTAGGGCCGGACTTGACGACGATCGGCAAGCAACAGACCCGCGAGTATTTGCTTGAAGCGATTGTCGATCCGGGAGCGGCAATTGCTCCGGGGTTCGGAATGATGGTTCTAACGCGTAAAGGCGGCGAAGTGGTTAGCGGTTTACTCGTAGAAGAGAGCGATGAGTATGTCAGCCTGAAAATGGCGGATGGCGAAATTCAGGATATCGCAAAATCCGATATCGTCTCTCAGCAACCTCCTATTTCCGGTATGCCTCCGATGGGGCTTTTGTTGAATCAAGGCGAGGTTCGCGATTTAGTCGCTTACTTGAGTACTTTGAAGCGAGCTCCGAAAGTTGATGCAACCGAACACGAATAGACTACTATGAAATTCGAACATTACGCAATTAACGTTGAGGATTCGGTTGGAGTAGCCGACTGGTATGTCGCGAACTGTGGCATGAAAATCGAATTGGCCCAGCCTGTGGCGCCGTTCATGCGTTTTTTATCGGATTCGACTGGTCGGGTGGTGATTGAGCTTTATTCGAATCCATCGGCTCGTATTCCAGATTACGCGTCTCAACACCCATTGGAGTATCACTTGGCTTTTTCAGTGGAGGATGTGGCGGCTGAGAAGAGTCGTTTGATGGCTGCCGGTTGCAGTTTTATCGAAGAGGTGAACCCTCAGCCCGGAACGCGTCTCGTTATGCTTCGAGATCCGTATGGAATGCCTCTTCAGCTTTGCCAACGGGCGAAGCCATTCGAGATTCAGGAAGCTCTAAGGCAGGCCTGAATAGTAAAGCCAGCGATCGCACTGTACCACGTAGTTAGAGAATGATCTTCTTTCGCGGCGTCTTCTACCCTAGGCGAGACCAGTTTTACGTTTGAATTTAGGGTGCGATACGGGAAGGGATGTGGGTTTCTTTCACTATTAGGAGTCATACTCAAATTTGTTCTGTCCAAATAAGAGTTTTTCGGGATAAGTATCAGACTTATGTCGATGTGCTGATGTGTATTCGAATGATTCGTGTAGCTAAATTCAAACAGATGATCCGTTTCCCTAAACCTTCTTCTCTCGTTAATTCGAGCTTTCTGCGGTGTGCATTGGGAGCCATTGGCTTGGCCGTGTCAGCGACCGCTGCGGACCATGTTCCGGTAGAGGCTTTCAGCTTGCCTGACGACCTTGAGGTCACTTTGTGGGCAAGTTCGCCGCTATTCTACAACCCTACCAATATGGACATCGATCATCGCGGTCGCGTGTGGGTGGCGGAAGGCGTTAACTACCGCAAATTCCGCAATAAGACCAGCCGGACTCATCCGGTGGGCGACCGTATCATGATCCTCGAAGATACCGACGGAGACGGCAAGGCGGACGATTCCAAAGTCTTTTGGCAGGATTCGAGCCTCGTCGCTCCGCTTGGAGTAGCCGTGATCGATAATAAGATTCTCATTTCCCAGCCTCCGGAATTGATCGCGATTACCGACGTCAATCGGAACGATGTCTTCGACGATGGCGATATTAAGGAAATCCTTCTGACAGGTTTCGAAGGCGCGGATCACGATCACAGTCTTCACTCTGTCACAGTCGGTCCTAACGGGCAGTATTACTTCAATACCGGTAACGCGGGCAACGCTGACGTTAAGAGTCCCGATTTACACCTTTTTACGGGAAGCTCCTATCTCGGAAGAGTCGACCGTGCCAAGCCCAGTAGCGATGGCCATCAATACGTTGGCGGCACGGCAATGCGCATGAACCCAGACGGCACAGGTTTATCAGTTATCGGGCATAATTTCCGCAATTCCTACGAGCAGACGATCACCTCATACGGTGACGTATTTAATAATGACAACGATGACCCGCCAGCGGCCCGTACGACTTGGCTTATGGAATATGGCAATCTCGGATTTTCGTCTTTCGATGGACAGCGCTCGTGGCGCACTGAGAAGCGGCCTGATCAATCGACAGGACAAGCGGAGTGGCGCCAAGGTGATCCAGGTACAATCCCTGCGGGCGACGTTTATGGTGGCGGCGCTCCAACTGGGATCGTTTTTTACGAAGGCGATGCCCTTGGTAAGCAATACAATGGTCTCTTGCTTAGTTGCGAGCCGACTCGAAATGTTGTTTTTGGATACAAGCCACAGCCTTCCCAAGCAGGTTTCGCTCTCGAGCGTTTCGATTTTTTTGGATCGAATGGAACGAACATATTCTACGGAGCCGATTTTTCGCAATCCGGAGCTCGCAACCAAGAAGCTCGTTTTCAGTTTCGTCCTTCCGATGTGTCTATTGGACCTGACGGGGCCTTGTACGTATCGGATTGGTTCGATACCCGCGTTGGTGGACACGGAGCTTACGACGAACTTGGCGTAGGATCAATCTATCGCATCGCTCCAAAAGGCAAAATGCTTTCGACTCCTAAGATTGACTATTCGACGATGACGGGGTTGATCGAAGGTTTTAGAAGCCCGGCGCCGAATGTTCGCGGAGCAGCGTTTTACGGTTTGAGGGAAATGGGTGCATCAGCTGTTTCAGCGGTCGCCAAGTTGCTAAAAGACAAGAACAAATATATTCAAGCTCGGTCGGTTTTTCTATTGGCTCAGCTAGGGCCGGAAGGAATCGGTCTTGTTGAGAAACGTTTGAAAGATAGTAATCCTCAAATGCGTATTGCCGCATTCCGTGCGCTTCGAGCAACTGGTAGCAATTTCATGTCGCATGCGAGGAAGTTAGCGAAAGATTCTTCGTCCGCTGTCCGTCGTGAAGTGGCTCTTGCTTTGCGTAACGTTCCATTTGGCGAAATGAAGGAAATTATGGTGGATCTTGTCGATGGCTATGATGGAAAAGACCGTTGGTATTTGGAAGCAATTGGAACTGCGGCTGCCCTCAAGGAAGCCAAGGCTTATGCGTATTTGAAAAGTAAGCGCGGCAAGAATTCTAGTGATTGGTCAAAGTCGTTCGCCGATATCGTCTGGCGCTTGCATCCGGAGTCTGCGGTTGAGGAGATGAAGGCGTATGCAATGGATACTTCGAAAAACATGCAGTCTCGAGTTGATATGTTGACGGCGATTGCTTACATTAAATCGGAAGCAGGTGGCCGGGCAATGGTCGATGTAGCCCTGAATGGAGAAGGAGCGGAAGTGACATCACGTGCTCGTTGGTTTATTGAAAACCGCAATAAGTCGTACTGGCGTCCATTTAATCTTCTCGCTGAACTCGGCGGATCGAGTGATAAGCTAGTCGATTCGATAGTGCCGGCTTTTCCGAAGGCGAAAAAGGAAGTGACCGCAGAAGAAGTGGCTTCGTATACGCCTGACGTTGGACGTGGTAAGCGCGCTTTGTCTCAGTGCTTCATGTGTCATAAATTCGATAAGCAAGGCATCGATTTCGGACCTGACCTGACTGCATTCGCCAAGGGCAACCCAAGCGAGATGGTCATCAAAGCGATCATCGATCCATCTGCTGATATCTCACATGGCTTCGAAGGCGTAAGAGTTAAAACTAAGGACAATAAGACGATCGAAGGATTCGTGATTTCCGAAGGTGACCCACTCGTGCTTAGAATATTCGGTGGTTCCGATACGGTGATCGATACCAGTAATATCGCTAGCCGCGAAGCGGTTCATCATTCGTTCATGCCATCAGCGGCAAGCCTGGATATGAGTCCCGAAAATGTTGGGCACCTCGTAGCCTATCTGAAGAGCTTGTGATTTAAGGTGTATTAGAAATTTAATTCCAAAGGCCGTTGAGGAACTTTCCTCGATGGCCTTTCTTTTGAGATGTAGGGCAGATCCCACAGGCGTGACCTAAATTGAAAATCGTCTGACGGAGGGAAGTGCAGATGACGAAGCAAAACCGCGCTTGACTGGGATGTCGCTGGGCGAGAGATTCGTATGGATTTTACAATTGACCCAACTGTTTAGACTTAAAAAGAAGGGGATGGGCCAGTTCCGCTCAGCCTCTAAGCAAGAATGCCTTTGACGACCCGACCATGGATATCAGTTTGTCGGAAATCCCAGCCCTGGTAGCGGTGGGTTAGGCGCTCGTGGTCGATTCCAAGTGTCGGCAACATAGTGGCGTAGATCGTGTACCTCGTTCCGCTAGGCGTCGGGCAAGTAGACATTTGGAAGCGAATGAGCCGTCACTAGGTTGCTTGACCCCGTAGAGATCTAGAATCGATTGCGGCTCATCGGACATTTCGGTTAGCTCCGGGACGCTTGTTTTCATCTTAAATGCGAGTTCGTACTGGGAGGTGCGTGTTTGAATTTCCGGATCGAGGCTGTCTTCGGCATACCATTCGTTCATGCGTCGGATCTCGTCGATTGCTTGCCGCTGCTCGCTTTGGCAAACGCCTATGGGATTTCCCACGTAATGGACGGCTGTTCCTTTAGCTTGAAATTGGACGCCTTGAAATCGCCTTGGAAGAAAACCGGAAGACCATTTGTGCGAGGGAACCGGTTGTCACTTGTACGGCAGCCTTGCGAGATGAGAACGATGTATACGGGTAAGTTGTCGGACTCGGCTCCGAGTCCATAGATGTGCCGGGAACCCATACTCGGACGACCTTTGATTATGGAACCGTTGTTCATGAACGCGTGAGCGGGATCGTGATTGATTTGCTCGGTGTGCATAGAACAAACGATACAAATTTCGTCGGCGATTGATTGAATGTGAGGTAAGAGATCCGAGATCGTCTGTCCGGATTTGCCACTACGGCTAAAATTGAAATTGGATCCACGGGCCTTGAGGACTACGTTTTGACGTTGGGCGAGTTCCTGGCCCCGGGTGTAGGATTCTGGAAAAGCTTGGCCATCTATTTTATCGAGCTCCGGCTTGTGGTCGAACAGGCTGATTGGGCCCAATCGCGGGATAAACCCAATCCTACAACATCCTAGTGAAAAGTATGCCGGACACTTATTTCGAAAGATCTACGCAGATGAGTTGGCGATCGTTGCGGACGAAAATATGCTTGTGAGCGAAGGCGGGGTGCGACCAAAGGATATTGCCGTTTCTCCTTGGCAAGAAGGTGGTGGGCTCGATCAGGTGGGCACTTGAAATCGGTTCAAATCCAATTGGGGTTAGTCGTCCTATAACAAGATCTCCTTTCTCGGTTAGAATCCAGGTGTTCTCGCCGTTTTGTACGAAAAACGCAGTTGCCCAGCGCTCTTTTTTCAGCAAGCTCAAGTCGGTCCAAATGCGGTCGCCGGTTTCTATATCGAGGCAGCGCATCTCGCCGTGACTATCGATACCGTAGACGTAGTTTCCCCGAATGACTGATGTCATGATGATGCTGTGGAGCGCGTCTGTGTGGACTTCGCTCCGCCCTCGGCGGCTCCAGAGGAGTTCGGCGCTTGAAGAGGAAGGATTCATTTTGTAAAGGTAGGATCCATCATAGAAAGAGCTTAGGAAAATACGGTTGGATTCCATATCGACGACAGGATCGGCCACGTTGATAACCATTCGGGCTCGAGCGAAGGGGTGTTTCCAGATTGTCTCGCCCGTGCTTGGCTCTAGGGCAGCTAGCCAATCGCCCGTCCAGACGAGTAGGGCCGAGCGACCTCCCCACGGAATGAGTCGTGGGGCCGAGTAGGATGCGTCTCCGTTTAAAGCTGTCCATTTTTCCTCGCCGGTATTTTTGTCAAACGCGATTACGCAGGCACCTGGTCGTCCGCCGACTTGTAAATAGACATGTTCGTGATCGACGACCGGAGAAGCGGCTATTCCCCAGATCGGGATGTTTGCCTCGAAGTCAGTCGCGAAGTTCTTTTCCCAAAGCGGTTTTCCCGTTTCTGCGTCTAAGCAGTGGAAATTACCCATGGTCCCTAACGCGTAAGCTTTTCCATCGAAAATCGATACGGCACCTCTTGGTCCAAGCGGGTATCCAATATCTTGATATTCGCAAGGATAGACATACTTCCAGATTTCTTTTCCTGTAAATCGGTCTAAGCAATGAACTTGTTCGACCTGCTTTGGTTTATCAAGGTAGCTTGTGACGTAGACCCGATTATCGCTGATTGTTGGACCGGAATAACCCGCTCCGATTGGCGAACTCCAAACCGGTTCAAGCTTTGGTGAGTTGAATTCCGATATGATGCCCGATTCGTTCCATATGCCATCGCGATTCGGTCCTCGCCATTGCGGCCAATCGGCTGAAAGCAATTCGATTGAAAATATGAACAGGGAAAGGAGCACAATCGAAGTGCGGCAGAAGAGTATTGGGATGACGTTCATGAATCGTGATTTTTATTGAGTGGGCATGAGAAATCAACCGCCGATTTTGACATCAAAGGTAGGAGCCGATCGAAGACCTTGATATATTCCGACGCTACCCTGGGGAACCAAAAAAACCGCCAATTGGCGGTTTTTAAAAATTGGTAGGCCGACAGGGACTCGAACCCTGAACCAATTGCTTAAAAGGCAACTGCTCTAACCAATTGAGCTATCGGCCCATTCTCTAGATTTGAGAAGTTGGCTATTCAGTTGCGATCGGATCTAAATGCAAGCAGTTTTTTCAAGGGTTTAGCAGGGAAAATCGCTGATTGGCGAGATGCTGCGATTAATAGAGGTTTTAGGTACGATTTTATCGTTTTTTCAGCAACCGGATGAGCTTACAGAGCGTATTATTGGTGGGTAATGTTTCAATATGGTGCAGATTTATTTGAATGCGGGCCATTTGAAGTGCGTCAAAAAGTGCGAATGGCTAATCTTCGAGGGTATTTTCCAGTTTGGAAAACGCCTTTGAAAGAAGTTTTTTCGAGATAACGAGAATAGGAGGAAAAGTTGGGAACTTTAACTAAACCAAAACGTCAAAGAAATGAAATACCTATGTCAATAAAAGCTCAAGAAGTCGCCTTGGACAAAGTACTGGTCGCACGGTTCAAGGCTGGAGATGAAGCCGCGTTCGAAGAAATGGTGAGCCGTTACTGGGATCGCATTTATGCGATGGTATTAAAATTGCTGAGAAACTCGCAGGATGCGGAGGAGGTGACTCAGGATGCGTTTATCCGAGCGCACCGTGGATTGGAGAAGTTTCGTGGAGATTCTAGTTTTTCTACATGGCTTTATCAGATAGCGACGAACCTCGCTCGCAATCGGTATTGGTATTGGTGGCGCCGTAAGCGCGACAAATCCATTTCGTTTGACCAAGCAGTCGGTGGGGACTCGAACACGACTTTGGGAGAGGTTTTCAAAGCCGATGTCGAAACGCCTCAAGACATTGCGGTTACCAATGAGTTTCAAGAACGTGTCTCGGCGGCGATGGAGTTATTGAATGCAAAACATCGCGAGGTGCTTGGGCTTCGCAATGTACGCAATCTTTCTTACGATGAAATTGCGACGGAGCTGCAAATTAGTATCGGCACCGTGAAGAGTCGGATCGCACGTGCTCGCGAGAGCTTACGCGCCGGTTTAGGCAATGAACTTTTATGAATCAGGATCGTTTTATTGAGTTGTTGAACCTGTACTTGGACGAAGAGATTTCCGCAGCCGATTATTCGGACTTGATGTTGGAAGTTTCGGGCGATCCTGAGCGTCAGAAAATTTTCGAGGAATATAGACGTATCTACAAGGCGTGTACGCGACTGGGAGAATCTTTCGAATCGCGTCCAGTTCGTCGCTCTTTACGCCAGACGATTTATGCGATTGGCGGATTGGCAGCGGCGTTTGCGTTAATCGGAATGGCTGGCCGTAATCTGATGCCGTTCTTTGGGGGGCAAAACGACACGATTGTCATGGAACAGGTGGAAAGGAAGGATAGCGGGTTATTCTTTCCGGATATCGCTTCTTTTGAAGTACTGGCGCCTCGATTTACGGCAGTGAACGAGGAACCGCGTATTCATCATACAGCGTCGAGTAGCGTAAGTCCGATCTGGAGCAATGCTTCGACCTTTGTAAGCACTCGACCGAGTTTGGGTAGCAATCGCAGTTTACATCATCTACGCGACTTTTTGGATGCTCGGAAATTGGATCTAAAAGATCCGTTTAACGGATTTAGTCAATTCGGCGAGGCTTTCTCTATCGAGCTCCCACGAGTAAGGGCGGGTTCTTCAAGTACCTTCGGTAGTGGGTTGGCACTCGAAAATGCGCAAGACTGGAAGTAGGGAAATAGATCTTCGCTCAGCCGAACGTGGCTTTGATCATCGCTTCGGTACTGAGATTGGGGCCTAGCTTGTGGACGACTTTATCGATGGCTTTTTGGGCGTCAGCTGGTTTGTAGCCTAGAGCCTGAAGTGCGAGGACCGCATCTTCTGACGTAGATGTATGCTGGGTGGGCGATGAAATCGCTTCTGAACCGGTACCATTTTCGATCTTCGCGGCGAATTGGAAAGCGATCATCTTGTCTTTCAATTCAATGATGATGCGTTCTGCCGTCTTTTTCCCAATGCCTGGAGTCTTCGCGAGCAGAACGGAATCTTCCCTTCGAATCGTGTCGATGAGGGATTCCAGAGAAAGTTTACTCATGAGGCTGATCGCAACTTTTGGGCCGACGCCGGAGACTTTTTCGATGACAAGGGCGAAGAAATCGCGATCGGATTCGTGCCAGAATCCGTAGAGTGCTTGTGAGTCCTCGCGATAGACTGCGTGAGTATGGAGGCTAACGTTTTCTCCAATTTGCGGAAGCTTCTCTGCGGTAGTGACTGGAATATTGACGGAGTAACCCAGCCCTCCTGCAGAAACGATGGCCGAGAGTGGCGTTGCTTTGAGTAGCTTGCCTTCGATTAGTACAATCATGATTTATGCAAGTCCGAGCACGTCGCGAATGGAATATATACCCGGTTCTTTGCCGATAGTCCATTCTGCAGCCCGAACGGCGCCTCGCGAGAATATCGCACGGCTAGAGGCTTTGTGAGTTAGTTCTATGCGTTCGCCGATATCGGCGAAGAGAATGGTATGGTCCCCCACGACATCGCCGCCACGCAGCGAGTGCATGCCTACTTCGCGTTCTCCTCGTTCACCAGGAACGCCTTCGCGCCCATGTTGGATGTCGTCGTAATTGAGGCCGCGCGGTCCGAGAACGGATTCGGCGAGCATCAAGGCCGTACCGCTTGGTGCGTCTTTCTTAAGGCGATGGTGCATCTCCGTGATTTCCGCGTTGTAGGAGATCGGAAGAATAGCGGCGGCTTTTTCGGTTAAGTAGCAAAGTAGATTCACTCCGATCGAAAAGTTGCCGGCCCAAACCGTGGGAACCGCTTTGGCGATTTCCAGAAGGGCGGTTTTTTCTTCTTGGGTATGTCCCGTGGTACCGCAAACGATCGGCTTGCCTAGTTTTGCCGCTGTTTCGAATACGCTGCGCGTTACGGTGTGGAACGAAAAATCGATGACCACATCGGATTGTTCTAGAGCGGCTGTTAGATCGTCACCTATGTCGATTTTGCCCGTAATTTCGTGTCCGGCTTCGATTGCGGTTTCGGCGATTGTTTGGCCCATGCGGCCGCGGTAACCATTAATGCAAATTTTCATGCTAATATTGAGATGCGTTGGCGATTGAGGTCGCATCGATGTTCGCGAGCACGTTCCTGAGAGACTCCAAAACAGAGGTCCGGCCTTCATCGGTGATTTGGCAAAGTGGCAGGCGTACGCGATCGGTAGAGAATCGGCCGAGATGCTGTAGGCAGAGCTTCGCTGGGACTGGGTTCGGCTCGATGAATAGATCGCGGAATATCGGGTAGAGAGATCTGTGAATTGCGGATGCTCGCTTGAGGTCGCCCTTTAGAGCAGCATCGACCAGGGCGGTTACTTCGGCGGGAAAGATGTTCGAAGCAACAGAGATGACGCCTTCGGCTCCCGAAGCGATAAATGCGAGCGTTAGGCTGTCATCGCCGCTCAGAACCGTAATATTGTCTCCAAGCGCCATTTTCAATTCGTCTACGCGGGCAACATTGCCTCCCGACTCTTTGATGTGGCGGATGTTTGAATGCTTAGCGACAAGTCGCTCAACAGTGTTGATCGAAATGTCTACCACGCAGCGACCTGGAATCGAGTAGAGGATGATAGGCTTGTCGGTCTCTTGAGCGACTGCTGAAAAGTGTTGGAAGATGCCTTCCTGACTGGGCTTATTGTAGTAGCCGGTCACGTGAAGGAGGCCATCGGCTCCGGATTTGTCGGCGTGACGCGTCATCGCGATCGCTTCGCGCGTGGAGTTCGACCCGGCGCCTGCTATAACGGGAACTCGACCATCGGCGGTTTCGATGACCCGTTCTACGACTTCGGCGTGTTCTTCATGGTTTAGCGTAGGCGATTCGCCAGTCGTTCCCATAGGGAGAAGGCCGTTGATTCCGCCAGCTATTTGGCTGTGGACGAGTTTTTCTAGGTCGTTAACTGCCAAGGTCCCATCCGATTGGAATGGGGTAGTCATTGCTGTGATAGATCCGGTGAAGCGCATGTCAGTCATAATTCGACGCAGTGTAGATTGAAGGTTTCGAGTTCCAAGACGATTTATATAGCTAGGCAACTTTTTAGGCGTTCAAAGGCTAGAAATATCAAAACTCAGTTAAATACTAGCCCATGTCTGTGGAAATCTTCGATGAACTGCTCCTACTCGCCGCGCAGAACGGTGCGAGCGATATTGTAATTAAATCCGATAAACCGGGTGTGCTCCGTATTAACGGTGGTCTTGAGGAGGTTGATATGCAACCGATCGATGGCGAGGATGCGTTGACTTTCGTGGAGTAGAGCTTGCCGGAAAATTTTCGAGAGGTCTGGGAAATGAAGGGGCAGGTTGATTTCGCCTATTTTTTGGAACAGGCAGGCAGATTTCGCGTAAACGCTTTTCTTCAGCGAGGTTCCGTGAGTATGGTGTTCCTCCATATCAAGAGCAAGATCCCGAATCTCGAGGACTTGGACTTGGACGAGAAGACGCTGACTCAATTCGCGAATGCGAAGGATGGTATTGTACTTGTCTACGGGGCTACGGGATCCGGTAAGAGTACGACTATGGCGTGTATGCTCAATTGGGTGAACCGAAATGCCGCGAAGCATGTAGTCACTCTAGAGGATCCGATCGAGTACAATTTTATCGATGATAAGTCTGTTTTCAATCAACGGGAGATCGGGATCGATACGCCAAACTTCAAAAAGGCTTTGAGAGCCGTTTTTCGCCAGAATCCGGATATGATTCTTATCGGGGAAATGTGCGATGCGGATACTTTTGAAACGGCAATGTCTGCGGCTGAAACGAGTCATCTCGTATTCACCACGCTTCATGCTGCAAGCGCTCAACAGGCTATAATGCGCTTGTTCGAATATTTTCCTCCGGAAAAGCATGAATTGGTTCAACGTAAACTCTCCGAATGTTTGCGCGGGGCGATCGTGCAAAAGCTACTTCCTTCGCTAGAGGAAGATAGTCGAGTACCGGCTCAGGAGATAATGGTCGCGGATTCAGTCGTTACCAGTATGATCAAAAACGGTAAATTCGACAAGATTCAGTCATTGCTCGATGTGTCGCCGGAAAGCGGTTCGCGTTTTTTTAATAAGGAGCTTTCCCGTTTGGTGAAGGAGGGTAAAATCAGCAAGGGAGAAGCCTTGAAGAACTCGCCGAACCGTCAAGCTCTTGAGATGAACTTGAAGGGTATTTTCCTCAGCGATTCGCGAATTATTGGGAACTAACCAAGCCGCGCTTTTCGAGCATCTGCCAAATCGCGTCGCTTTTCTGGGACGCGATTTTTTCGCTAGTGTGAATCGTTGCTTGTCGGTCGCTCAAATTGTCTTGGGCGATTTTCGCTAGATCGTCCAGGTTGTAGAGATAGACATTGTCCAAATCTTGGCAAGCTGACTCCACATTTCGGGGGAGGCCGAGATCGACTAGGAAAAGCGGACGGTTTTTTCGTGCAGGATGGAGTCGTTCTAGCAGGGGTTTGGTTAGCAGCGGTTCTTCTACGTTGGTTGACGAAATCAGAATGTCGTATCCATTTAGATAGCTATCGAGTTCTCCGACTGCATGAGGCGTGCCGCCCCATTCTTGAGCCACGGACTCAGCTCGTTCTAGCGAGTGACTGGCTATTCCGAAATTATGAGTGCCTCGGCTTCGGAGGGCTTTGGCGGTTTTTTCGCTGATCTCGCCAGTACCGATAACCAGAGCGGAAACTCGATCGAGCGAACCGAATATTTTTAGAGAAAGATCGACCGCAACATTCGAAATATTGATCTGCCCTTGGCCGATTGGAGTTGAGTGCCGGATGAGCTTCGCTGCTTGAAATCCTTTTTGAACCATGCGGTTGATCAAAGCGCCGGCACCGCCAAGTTGTTGGCATTTTGAGTACGCATTTTTGACCTGGCCGAAAATTTCGGCTTCGCCAGTAATTTGCGAACGGAGTCCTGCTGAGACTTCAATGAGGTGTTTGATCGCATCTTGTCCGCCACGGGTCTTGGCGTGGGCTTCGAGTTCGACTAGCGGAATACCGTAAAAAGAGCTCAGAGTCTCGTAGACAACCGATCTTCCGTTTCGAGCTTCGTTTGTCTTGAAGTAGAGCTCGAATCGGTTGCAGGTGTTTAGAATGAGCGATTCCTCGATTATCGAGTTGTCGTGAAGCGCTTTGTAGAGTGCTTCTACCTGGATCTCGTCGAGCGAATAGCGCTCGCGCTCTTTCATCGGGACGGTTTCGTGGTTGACCGTCACTACCAATAGCTCGTGGTGCCCCGAACTCATAGATGCGTCGACGAAATTGAAATCGATGCCGCACCAGCGACTGGTGTCGACGAGCTATCGACGGCATCGAGCGAAAAGAGGGCAATCGTGAATATGATGATACATGCCCAGGAATACTGTTTGTACGATAGGGTCTCCCTATTTCGCAAGAATAGCAGAACGCCGTAAGCGAGCCAAACGGCGATGGTTGCCCCGAGTTTCAGCGTATTGACTGATTCGATATCTTGCGTCCAGTACACACTACCAATTGCCAAGGAACTCGAAAGGATGCAAAATCCCAATACGAGAAGGCGAAGATTGATATGAGTGAGTTCGAAAATAGAAGGCATGTAAGGGAAAAGCCCCCCCATCTTCTTTTGCTTTAAACTTCGGCTTTGAAGCAGGTACATCGAAGACGTTAGCGCTAGTATTCCGAATACGCCGTAGCTGAACAACGCGAGCGCTGCGTGCATTTCTATCCACGGAGAAAGTCCGAAAATGGGCTCGCGACTAGGGCTGTCCCAGGAGTCAAAGCCCAACGATAGGATCGATAGAATACTGGCGAAGCCAGATGTGAACATCCCCAGTAAACTCACCCGAAAAGCGGGGCCAACGAAGATGTAGAGGGCAATCGCCGACCAAACGAGGAATTGCACGAGTTCGAATCGATTGGCCAAAGGACATCCTCCGTACTGCAATCCACGCTCGTACAGACCGATCGTTTGAAGTATCCAGCCAAAACTGACGAGGCTGAGCGTATAGGGACGCCCAGCCTTGCGGTGGAGCTTTAGGGTGGAGTAGCTCCCGAGAATAGTGGTTACAGTGAAAACGACTGTCGCCAGAAAGATCCACTCCCTATCTGCAAGTCCGAAAAGGCTCATCGATTAGAGTTTAGGTCTCCGATCGCACGAGCCCTATTTTTTGCTTTTCGAAGCTTTTTCATCACGTTCTTTCTTGCGAACGAGATAGGCTTTGCGGCGGATACGTTTTACTTTTTTTCTGTGTTGTTGTCCCATGGAATTGATTGGTTGATTAGTTTATTAAAAATTCGGCTGCTTTGTTGAACCGTTCGAAAAGGAGTTATTACCGAAGGGATTGGGGGGTCAAGTCGGTAAGCGGCGTGGCCGCTACCTTATTTTCGAAGGCGGGCCTTAGCTTGATAGATCCGGGATTCGCATGGCGAATCTTGGAATCAAGGTGTGGATTCGATTGCGGTTTTCGTCGAATCCGTGAAAGCTACCTGTGGCGGAAGTATCGGCTGCGGATACGTGGCAACTGTTATAGGAGAACGATTCTCCGGGAGCGAGGTCAGGCTCTTCGCCGACAATCTTGACGCCTTCGATAACGAGTTTTTGGCCGTCCTTCGATGAAATAATCCATTTGCGTCCGAGCAGCTTAACACGGCGATCGGAGTGGTTGACTATGGTAATGTAGTAGACGAATACGTGCGGCGTTTCTTGCGGTGTATTGGGGCCTCCATAGTGATACTTTAGTTGATCTAAAGTGACGCTTAGGCCTTCAAGGAGATGTGATTCTGCGTTCATGAGGGAAAATTCGACGGCTAGGCACCTGCTATGATTTTTACGATTTCCAGGGAGTAGCGATTCGGACTGTTAAACTGAAAGGTGTCTCCGATTAGTTTCGAGCCGAAAGAGCGATTTCCAATTGCGAGTGTTTTTGCCTGGTTTTGCATCACGGCTGACGTAGCGATAATGATATCGGGCCGAGGATAGAGGACTTCAATTAGAAAACTCGTAGATTCTTGGAGACTATTAAATGAGTCAGTGCAGGATTGGGTTTACCGCGATTATGGAGAAGAGGATAGAGTTAAGGTATTGCGGGATAAATCCGCTCCTAAAATTAGAGAAGCGTTTGATTCGGCCTGGTTCAACAGTCACTTAGATGCCGCTGCTACTTTTTGCTTGATCGATGGTTCGGGTGGAACGGTACTTCGAGGATGGCAAAAACCGCACTGCTGGCGACTCGGGATTCTTCCGGACTGAAAGACTTTTCGAAATGCTTGGTCGAGGAATTCGGCGTGGAGCTTCGAGTGGTGACTTCGGTCGTGGGTGATGAGATTTCTGGTGCGGATAGTATTGAGATACCGGTCGCTGTAGGGCTGGTTGAGTCGGGCGAGGTGGATTTGCTCGTGGCTAATTTCTATGACGTTTCGGCCGTGGGGCGTGAGTTCATGTCGTGGAAGAGCGCTTTGAATGCATTTGATCATGGAATCGTCGATTTGATTCGCCTGGCGGCTCGTCGACCTCAGAAGACGGCCGTAGTTGGGAGTCCGGAGATGTATGGCGATGTTTTGAATTTGCTGCGCAAAGGCGATGGAAGTTTGTCGGGTCGATTTCGAATGGATCAGGCCTGCAATGCGTTACATGCGGTTTCCGAATTCGATGCGTCAGTGGCCCAATACCTGGAGATGCAGGGAGGCGAAGCTCCGGATATCGATGCCTTGAGCGGATACCCGAAGTCGATTCGATTTTCTTGGAAACGAGCTCACGCATTACCGGAAGGAGATACGCCGCGGCAGAAGGCGGCGCTCTATGGGAATTTTGGGGAGCATTTCGAAAAAATCTCCGGTCCGGAACTCGATTACGGCAGTGTTATCGATTTATCGCTGGCGGTGTACGCGATTGGAGAATTCGAGAAGACGACAGCGGTGATTATTCAAAACGGTGCTTTGATTTCCGCGGCTAGCGGGGAATCCGTCGAAGAGGCGGTTGACACCGCTCGAAGAGCTATCGAGCCGATTCTTTCGAAGGCTACTCTGGTGGTAAATGGTACGGTCGATTCGGATTTGCTGGGTTCGCTTGGCGGGCAGGGTCACTTCAGTTCAGTCTTGGCGCCGGCGTATGTTTCGAAAGTGGAGTTTGATGGTACGCGGCTTTTGGTCAGTCGCGAAGGTTTGGGTTACGAAGCCTTGCAGGAAGTCCGTTCGGTGGCGGGCGGCGCATTGGTTCAGGATATAAATCGGGTGGCGGTGAATCCTTTTGCATGGCGAATGCCGAGTGCTAATCAGCCTTTGGTCACTCAATGGGAGGATATGCTCTTTGGGGTAAGGTTATCGAGGCATCTCCGTTCGACGGGCTGCGTCGCTATCGCGGGAGAGTGCGTGATCGCCCAGGCTTCGAGTTTACTTGATCAAAGATTGGCTTGGGATCGGCTGCTGCAAGGAGGGGTATCGATTGAAGGGTCGAGTGTGGTTTTCGACGTGGATATCAAAGATCCTGAAGAAATTGACCGCGCGAAAGCAGCTGGGGTTAGCGTGTTGGTTCACCCTGGAATCGACTTGCAGCGAGAGGTGCAATTGGTTGAGCGCGCGAATACGGTCGGCATGGCTTTGGTTGCTACGGGCGTATCGTTCCGGAAGATTTGAGGTCGAGAATTATTCCCTTTGGGTAAATACCTGGGAGTTTGCTTTGTTGCTACCCGTTTAATACTTCGGACATCTTGACTCGCCGAAGTTCGAATACGGTTTCCGAGATTCTCTAATTTTGATTGGCTATATTTTCATGCGAGTCCCTCGGGTCGCTAGGTGGCGGAGCCGCGGGGTTTTAGACGATTCTAGGCTGTGCCGACGAATTGATCTATTAAGGGATGCTCTAGCAAAAGCTGACCTTCTAAGTGCGACCAAGGGGAAAATGAGTCGAAGCGGGTTTGGGTCAACCCTTTGCAGGAATCGGCGAACGTTTTCCAGGGGATCCATTCGGTGGCGGCTACTTCTTTCGGGTTCGGAGTGGGCTCCACTGAGCATTGTCCGATGAATACAGGGCAGATTTCGTTTTCGACGATTCCGTCTAATTCAGCCCGATATCGAAAGTTCGGGAGGGCGTTCATTAGTTCGATTTGGGTAAGGCCGAGCTCTTGCTCGAGTCGTCGGTGAGCTGCATCCAAATGGCTCTCGCCCGACGCAGGGTGCCCACAACAGGCATTGGACCAGATACCTGGCCAGGTTTTTTTGGAATGAGCACGTTGTTGGCTGAGCATATTGCCTTTGCCATCGAAGAGAAAAATTGAAAAGGCGCTGTGCAATGGCGTATTCGCTGTATGGACACTCCTTTTGTCCATCGTCCCGATGGGGTTGCCATCGAGGTCGAGAAGGACGACGTGTTCGGGTGGCGTGGCGATAGTAGAGGTGGGGGGCACTGGTAGGTAGAGAGCGACGTTTGGAGAGTTCAGGCGAAAGTGCGGAGCTACTGTTTGCCGATAACCGCTTGTTGCATCCCGCATTTGATCATCACGGCACCGTAATAGGGATTACGCAGGTCCGGATTATCTTGCAGCCAGGTTCCGCCGGAGGTCATAGGGCAGTGCATTTTGTAAACTGGGGAAGCGGAGGAACCTTGGGTTTCAAGTCGAGCGATGAGTGCGTTGGAGAGGTTCTTAAAGGCGTCGCGAATGCCTTTGATGTCTGAGGCTTCGCTCATGGTGAGGGTTGAGCTTTTGAGGGTATCGCAACAGGCTTCGTCTTCGATTGGGCATGTCATCTTGCTCGTCTTTTCGTGAAGAGCGACCGCGACAGTGCTGGAGGCCTTAAAATCGTCATTTGCCAACGCTCGTTGGATTTCGAAATAGGCGGCAAGCGTTACGTCGGAATTCGAATCACTGCCTTCCATCTGAACTCGGGCTGCGCAATGCTCGCATTGGGCAAATCCAGTCGTGGCTGCGATTATCGATACGAGAATGGTAAAGATACGAACTTTCATCGTGAAACCGATTAATGGTGGATGGAACGCTTGTGTCAATGAAAGGCCCTTATAGAAATTCAAGACATTGATCTATGGTAAAGATCCGCGCTTTCAACAGGCCGATTGTATTGCAGCTCTGTCGTTTGAAGAGTTTCGAGTAACGGCCCATTTGAGAAGAACTCGTCATTGGGTTTTAATTTTTTCATTTTTTAGTCTCAATGCGTTGCAAATGGCGGATACGGAGCTAAACGACATGGTTATTCCAGCTATCATTGGACTGAGAAGGATTCCAAAAAACGGATACAGTATTTCTGCAGCTATTGGAACGCCGATGGCATTGTAAAAGAAAGCGAAGAATAGATTTTGGCGAATGTTTCGCATGACCGCTTTACTGAGTGCGATGGAACTAAAGATTCCTTGAAGGTCGCCTTTGACGAGGGTGATCCCAGTGCTTTCCATGGCTACATCGGTTCCGGTACCCATTGCGATTCCTAGATCGGCAGCGGCGAGCGCTGGCACGTTGTTAATCCCGTCGCATGCCATTGCGACGCGGTGTCCTTGGCTTTTGAGATCTTCGACAAGGTCCTGTTTGTCTTTGCTGCCCGATAGTCTTGGATGCTGAGGGTACTCGATACCGCTCGAGCGGTATCGGAATTGTCGCCTGTACACATAATGATTTTTATTCCGATTCGATGCAGTGTCGCGATCGCATCGGGCGTGGTAGATTTAATCGGATCGGCAATGGCTATGGCACCGAGTAATACTTTGCCCTCTGTGACCCAGGTGACCGTTTTCCCTTGTTTCTGTAGGTCCTGTGCCTGGTTTAGAAGTTCTTTGCGGAGGGCGATTCCATTGTTTTGTAGATATGCTCTTTTCCCCACTCTGATCGTTTCCCCAAGAACGTCGGCTTGCGCTCCTGCTTCAGGGTAGCTTTCGAAGTCAGTGTTCTCTGGAATCTCGATTTCACGCTTTTCGGATTCTTTGACTATGGCTCTTGCGAGCGGGTGTTCAGAATGTCTCCCAATGGCGGCGACTAATTGGAGTAGCTTGAAATTATCGATACCAGTGGCTTTAAATATATCAACAACTTGGGGATGCCCTTCAGTCAATGTACCGGTTTTGTCATTTATGAGATGGGTTATTTTTCCATCGTCTCGATAGCTTCTGCATCTCGAATGAGAATTCCATGCTCAGCACCTTTGCCGATTCCCACCATAATGGACATGGGTGTCGCGAGTCCCAGGGTGCAGGGGCGCGATAATAAGGACAACCGCCAGGCGTGTTCGATTCCGTGCCTGGGCACATAGTACAATCGTAATTTGCCCATACCAGCGAGGCGTTTTCGCGTTTAGCCGATACGTCTCCATTATGGTGGCAACAATCTTTGGTTGGTGAATCGGAGTGGTCTTCCATTTTGCAGGAAGGTCCGTTAATTCGATAGAATCTTATCGAAATTCTTCTGAGAATAGCTTACGCAGTTGGGGCCTTTTTTGCGCAATTTCGTCGGTTTGCGGGTAGACTGAATCCAGGCTCTGTTTGAGAAATGTACGCTGATTATAACTCGAGTCGGCCTGGCTTAGCGATTGCTATTCGTTCTTTTGCTATTCCGTGGCGTCAGCGAGTTGCTCCACGACGGCGCCGCATTTGTACATCATGGACCCTAAATAGGGATTGGCTAGGTCGTCATTGCTTTGTAGCTATTCGCCGCCTTTGCCGCCAAAGGCCATGGGGCACATTATTTTGAGAACGTCGCTCTTTCCGGTAGTGCCGACATTGTCGACAATGTCGCCCAGTTCTTTGGAGACCGCATGAAAGGCATTTCTCGCAGTTTTTATATCAGTTGAGTTGACGATGTTTTGGGTTCCCGATTCAAGTGTCCTAATTGATGAGGCTTTGGGGGTAAATGTGCCTTTTGCTATCGCTGATTGGAGTTTTGCGCCGTTTGCTTTGGCCACAGCTAGATCGTCTCCAGCGAGGGATGCTTGCAGGTTGAAGTAGGGATCAAGGAGCGTGTCTACGAACTCGGGTTTCATCGATTCGAAATTCGCGAAGCCGGCAACGGTGGCTAACAGTGCGATTACGATGATTTTCAGTATATTGGGTTTCATGATTTATATGTATTTGGTTGGTGAAAACAAATTTAAGATTTTCTATATTTCCTGAGTTTTACTGAAAGTTCTTCGAGACTGCAGTAAAGGACGGGAACAATAAAAATGGTGAGGATCGCGAGGAGCATGCCTCCGAATGAGGGTATCGCCATTGGCAACATGACGTCGGCCCCGCGACCGGTCGCGGTGAGGACGGGCAGGAGGGCAAGAATTGTTGTGGCGCTGGTCATCATGGCGGGGCGGGCCCTTCGTTTCCCTGCTTCTACAGTCGCCGCTCGGATTTCCGATATGGTCTTCGGTTTGTTTTTCTTGAATACCTGTTGGAGATAGGTGCAGACGATTACGCCGTTGTCGGTGGCTATGCCGAAAAGGGCAAGAAAACCGACCCAAACTGCGACGCTGAGATTGATCGTCCCCATCTGAAAGAGTTCTCCGAGGTTTTGGTCCATGAACTCGAAATTCATGAACCACGGTTGGCCATAGAGCCAGATGAGGGTGAAACCGCCTGACCAGGCGAAAAGAATGCCGGAGAAAACCAAAAATGTCGTGGAGATGCGCTTGAATTGAAAATAGAGAATCAGCCAGATTGCGAAGAGTGCGATCGGCAAGACGACGCTGAGTCTCTTTTCCGCTCTGACCTGACTTTCGTAGCTGCCAATTGCTATGGGTTTCGAGACCCCTGCGGGGAGGGACCATTCTCCGTTCTCTAATTTACCGTCGATGAAGGTATTGGCTTGTTCGACCACTTCGACTTCGCTGTATCCCGGCTGCATATCGAAAATGACGTAACTCACCAGGAATGTATTCTCACTTTTGATGACTTGCGGTCCGCGTAGGTATTTTATGGATGCTAGCTCTTTTAGTGGGATTTGCGTTCCGTCCGGAGCGCTGACGAGTATGTTTTCGATTTCTTCGATACTGTCTCTCAGTTCTCGCGAATAGCGAACGCGCACGGGATAGCGTTCACGCCCTTCGACGGTTTGGGTGACTGGCTTGCCTCCGATCGCGACTTCGATGACTTCCTGGACTTGCCTGATCTTGATGCCGTAGCGAGCTATGGCGGATCGATCGATGTCTATTTCGAGGTAGGGCTTGCCGATCACTCGGTCGGCAAAGACGGTTCCTGGATTGATCGAAGGCACTTGCTTGAGCAGTTTCTCGAGATCGAGGGAAGCTTGTTCGATCGATTCGAGGTTAGGACCTTGAATCTTGTAGGCCATGGGCGCTCGAACGCCGCTTTGAAGCATGATGATTCGAGCGGCTATTGGTTGGAGTTTAGGAGCGGAAGTTGAACCGGGGATCGCGGCTGCTTTAACGATTTCGGCCCAAATGTCATCGGGAGACTTTATCTCGTCGCGCCATTGTCGAAAAGGTCTTCCGTTTTCGTCAGGTATGAGTTCGTTATTGGGGTCTCGTTGGAAGGTGCCGGATACGGCGTCGTAGGAGAAGGCGAGTATTTGTCCATTGGCGTTTGTGATGTATTCGGATTTGTAGTTTATGATCGTTTCGATCATCGAGATCGGAGCGGGGTCAAGCGGACTTTCGACGCGTCCAAGTTTGCCAACGGCGGTTTCAATTTCCGGTATGGCATTGATCGCCATATCTTGCTTGCTAAGGATGTCCATTGCTTCGCCAATAGAAGCATGAGGCATGGTTGTGGGCATGAGCAAGTAGGACCCCTCGTCCAAATTCGGCATGAATTCCTTGCCTAGTCCTGGAATAGCATGGGATATGCTGCTCCAGGTTCCGGATTTCGTTATCCACTTCGGAGCCCAGGAGAAAAGCGTCCCAAACCCGAGCCATACGGCAAATCCGAATACGACGATAAAACTGCTAAAGGAGAGGAAGATCCATTTGACCTTAAGAATCGCGTTGAGCAACGTGGCGTAGGTTTTGATAAATAAATAGAATGCTCCAAGTAGGCCTCCAATAGCGATAAGTACGAATAGGGCATTCCCGAAATCACGTTCGATCCCTAGAGGCTTCCAGTCGGCAGCTAGGACGAGGGCCACGAAGAAGGCGACTAGGAAGTTAAAGAGGAGGAAGACGAGCCTGCGCGTATGAGAAGGAATGCGTCTTTCAGCGAGATTGAAGACAGCTGCTCCAACGAGGATTAAGCCGAGCCACCCAGGAAACCAATCGGTGAAAAAGGGTCCTAGTAGACCGAATAATGCGATGCCGCTCCACAGTCCGGTTTTCGACCAGGCGAAGGTGAATCGCTTTGCTATAAGCGAGTGAGCAAGTGGCGGGATTATAGTGAGAGCGACAATGATGGAGCCGATGAGGGCGAAGGTCTTTGTGTAGGCAAGCGGCTGGAAGAGCTTTCCTTCAGCGGCTTGCATCGTGAATACTGGAAGGAAGCTGATGACTGTTGTGAGAACGGCAGTCACCACTGCGCCTCCGACTTCAGAGCAGGCTCGGTAAACGACTTCTAGTCGATCTTCTTTTCGCGGCGCGTCGTTGAGGTGACGGAGTATGTTTTCAACCAATACAACTCCCATGTCTACGATCGTACCGATGGCGATCGCGATGCCAGAAAGAGCTACTACATTGGCATCGATCTTGAAAAGCTTCATGCCTATGAATGCGAAGAGAACGGCCAAGGGTAAGACACCTGAGATTATGGCTGCACTCCGCAGGTGAAGCATCATTGCTACGACAACGATGATGGTTACGAGAATTTGCTGACGCACCGCGCTTTCAAGCGTGCCGAGAGTTTCGTTTATGAGTCCTGTTCGATCGTAGAAAGGTACGATCTTCAACTGACTTTTAGTCCCGTCTTCCAGTGTCTTGCGAGGGAGGCCTGGGGAGATTTCCTCGATCTTTTGTTTAATGCGCTTGATGACTGCAAGCGGGTTTTCTCCGTAGCGCGTTACGACGACACCACCTACGGCTTCAGCTCCAGCTTTATCAAGGGCTCCACGTCGCAAAGCTGGACCGAATTCAATCTCAGCGATTTGATCCAATGTTATGGGTACGTTGTCGCGATGCGTTATAACGGTTTGCCTCAAGTCATCCAAGGATTTCAAGAACCCCAGGCCACGGATAATATATTCGACGGCGTTTATTTCTATCGTCCGAGCACCGACATCTATGTTGCTTGCTCGCACGGCATCGAAGACTTCATGCAGGGCTATGCCGTAGGTCCTTAATGCATAGGGATCGACATCGACTTGATATTCTTTGACGTATCCGCCAATCGACGCTACCTCGGCCACGCCGTCAACTCCTTGAAGCGCATAGCGAACGTACCAGTCTTGAGCTGAACGCAATTCGTCGAGGTCCCATCCGCCTGAAGGCTTATCCTCGGGCGTGTAACCTTCGAGAGTGTACCAGAATACTTGGCCTAAGGCAGTAGCGTCGGGTCCGAGCTGGGGAGATACGCCTTGCGGCAACGTCCCGCTTGGGAGACTGTTGAGTTTTTCCAGAATACGGCTGCGCGTCCAGTAGAACTCTACATCTTCTTTGAAGATTATGTAGATGGACGAAAACCCGAACATCGAGTAGCTGCGAATCGTTTTAACCTGCGGCAGTCCGAGTAGAGCGGTAGTGAGTGGGTAGGTTATCTGATCTTCGATATCCTGAGGAGACCTCCCCATCCATTTCGTGAATACGATTTGCTGGTTTTCGCCGATATCCGGAATTGCGTCTACGGGTACGGGATCGCGCGGGAGGATGTCGACCTCCCAATCGAATGGAGCGACCATGATTCCCCAAAGAATCAAAGCAGCGGTAAAGAGAACGACGACTATTTTGTTCTCGAGACAGAAGCGTATGAGTTTGTTGATCATTTAAGATGAGTGAGAATTGAGCTGATCGATGCGATACGGATTAGAACTCGGCTTTTGTCGTGCCGCATTTAAGCATAGCAGCTCCAAAGTAAGGATTGAGAAGATCGTCGCTTGACTGTAGCCAATCTGCGCCGCTATCGGAGTTGGCCATGGGGCAGTGCATTTGGTAGATTTGACCATCGAAAGCGGATGGATTTGTCGAGACTGTAGCGATCAGATGATTGGAGAGGCTTTCGAAATGAGGGTTTCGGATGGCCTTGAGCGAATCACTCCCAAGCATGAGGTGTATTATTTCGGAAAGGGTTCCAGAGTGACCGGTTAGTTCCATGATAGACATCAGAGCTTTCTTGGAATTTTCGAGTGAGTCGTTCGCCAAAGCGGATTGCAGTTCGAAATACTTTGGAAGCAGCTTTTTCACTGCATCTTGGTCGGGATTCGAAGCGGCCTGCGGCGCATGCTGACTGTGGTCGACAGGGGCAGGGCTATCTCCGTGGCTGTGCCCTGGCGGAGGGACGCCGCCTTCGGGATTCATCATACTAGGCTTGGCTTGGATCTGAAGGGAACTATCTATCTTAAATGCGCCATTCGTGACGACGCGATCGCCTTCTTCGAGCCCGGAGATGACTATGAAGACGTCGCCTGCTCTCGGTCCAATCTCGATCTCTCGTGCTTCGAAAGTCGGACGTTCGGTATTCGGTTTTTCGATATAGACTATGGATCGTTTTCCAGTGCGCAGTACGGCGGAGGTAGGTATGACCAATGGAGGCTGCTCGTTAGGGTCTTGGATGTAGCCTAATTGTTCTGCAGGCACGAGTTCCATGCCGCAGATGTCGCATATGCCCGGGGCGTCTTTAACGATTTCCGGGTGCATTGGACTTATCCATTTGTTTGCGAATTCCGGCGCGAAAACATTTCCTGCTTTGGCGATTCTCGAATGAGCAATCGCTCGGGCGAACATTCCTGGTTTTAATTTCCTTTCGGAGTTTTCCACGTTTACGCGGATTGAAACCGTTCGTGTTTTGCGATCGATTTCGGGATCGATAAAATTAATTTTCCCATCGAAAGTAGTTCCTGGATACGATTCGACTGTGAATGATACGGTTTGGCCGAATCGAAGCCAAGAGAGGTCTGATTCGTAAGCCTCGAGTTTCAGCCAAAGTTCATTGAGGTCGGCGATTTGAAAAAGAGCCTCACCTGTTTTTAGGTAATCGCCTTCGTGTACGTTTTTAGCTATTACGACTCCGCTCATGGGTGCTTTGAGTTCGAAAAAATCTTTGGCTTCGCCGTTTTGAATAATCGTTTCGATTTGGTCGGGCAGCAGGTCCCAGAGTCTTAGCTTGTCTGCCGCGGCACGAGTTGCCGAGCTGTTCGGGTCAAATCGATGGGAAGAGAGCAGTTCGCTTTGAGCGGTTAGCAATTCAGGACTATAGACTCGTGCTAGGTGTTGGCCTTCTTTTACGGATACGCCCGAAAAGTTGACGAACAATTCGTCGATTCGGGCGGGGAAGCGGGCGGTGAGGGATTTAACTTTGGTCTCGTCGTAGTGAAGTTTGCCGACTAGGCGTATTTCCGCTTCGGGGAATCTTCGTTCGGTCGCAGTTGTTTGGATGTCGGCGAGCGCTCGAGAGCTTTCGCTCATACTAAGCGTTCTTGGTCCGTCGTCCGCTCCATTTGAGTTTTGAAGCGGTATAAGAGTCATGCCGCAGATAGGGCAGTCTCCCGGTTCTTTTTGCAGGACCTGGGGATGCATGGAGCAAGTCCAGGTGGTATTGTCGTCAGTGTTTTCGCTGGTATGATTGTGGATTGCTTGGTTATGGGTTGCAGTCGGAGCCGTCCAACGACCAACGAAGAAAATAACGACTAAAAAAGCAAGGGCGCCTAAAATAAGATACAATTTGGTTTTCATGATGATTGAGTTTTTTAGAGTGTTCAGTTCAACCACAGTCCTCCTGAGAGGGTGGCGAGTTTCCATCGCGCGACCCAGGCGTCGGCGGCTGCGCGCCAGTATTGGGTTTCCAATTCTATTAGGGTTCGTTCGCTGTCGAAGAGATCGAGCAGCGATGCCTTGTTTGTTCGAAAATTTGATTCGAATATATCTCGTGCTTGTCGAGCGATCGGGAGGAGCTTCGTTTCATATCTCTGGATACGTTGCTGGGAATCCTCCAGCCGGGCAATCCATGTGCGTGCTTGGCTATTGAGAAGAAGCTTTTGCTCGTTGATTTGTGAAGCGATTGCTTCTTTTTGGAGCGACGCTTGCATCACTATGGCGTTGTTCGCCTTACTCCAAATTGGAAGAGAAACGCCGACCATGAGAGCCCAGGGATCTTTCCCGCTGCCGGAAGCGGAAGGGTTGAGAGCGTCGCCGGTCCGAAGGTAATTCAGTCCTACAGTGAAATCTGGTTTATTGGTGAGTTTGGCTATGCGTTTTCTAGCTTCTTGGCTATTTTCGAGAGCGCGCAGAATAGCGATCTTGGGGTTTCGTTCTTGGACGGAAGGAAGCCAGAGGCTGGAGTCCTGGATTAAATCGTTGGGGGCTTCCCATTCAAATTCGATGATAGGTTCTTCATATTGTCGTCCGAGAATAGCTTCGAGTTTTACGGCTGCCGAGAAGCGCTGCGTTCGCTGATTAGCGACAAGATCCTCAAACCGTTGCGTTTCGACTTGTAGGCGAAGTAATTCGTTTAAAGCGCCGCCGGATTTTACTCGCTCTTCAACGATTGAATTGAGCTGCTGCAGGAGGCGCGTTTGCTCGAGGGTAAAGGCTATCGCTTTGTCAAGGTACGCTATATCCAGAACGAGCTGCGATATCTCTTGGACTATATCGAATTGCTGGGCCGAATAGGCGTGCCAAAGGGATTCGGCTTGAGCCTGAGCGGCGTCTTGCATCCGGGCTCGCTTCCCATGCCAGAGGATCGGTTGCTGGAGTTGGATGGCTTGGCGTTGTGGGCCGGTGCGTGTTTGGATGGATTCTACGAAATGCGTTAGTTGGACTCTCGGGTTGGGGAGAGCTCGGGAGCTTGCAATTGACTCGCGGGCCGCTTGATAGCGGAGGTCGAATGCTTGGAGTCCTGGGTTGCGTTCGAGAGCTTCAGCGATGAATGGGCCGACGATATCGTTTCCGGTCAGAATGATTGGGATCGGGCTAGGAGGGTGCGTATCCGATTGATCGGCGAGCGCGTTTTCGGTTATAGCCGAAATGGCGAGGAGGAGGAGACTGGCGTGAAAAATGCGATTTATGAGCGAGTTCATGATTCGTGTAAACGAAGAGAGACCGAGTAGGTCATGCGTTTCGATTTGAAAGACGATCCCTATGATAGGATCGGAACTGCGGGATGCAGCGGTTTCAATCTAAGTCAGAGCGTAATGGCTTTCAGGCAGCGTAAGGAATCCGTAGGGAGTTCTTCATGCGCTGTGATTGAAGGCACTGACAATAGCGCGAATTATTGGGCCAAATGTCGGAAACAGGGTGCATTGAAGGCATCGCTATACCGAGAAATCGGTATAAAAGGGTCTTTAAAGCGGCTGTTTAGACGCTCTGAGTCGGCGAATCAAAGGAGAAAGACGCAGTAGGCGAGGGATGTGCGGGAGCCGGGGGAGTGTGTGTCAAACGAGTGGTAATCGCTCGATTGATGCAGTCTCGAAGGAGAGGATTCAAGACTGTTAAGGATAGTAACGTAGTCGTAGCTTTGACTTTGAGGATCTGCTAGATTCGAGAGGACACCAGGGCCTGTATCGTTGATCTTCAATAGGTTAGCATCCTCGTGGTAGCAATCTCCCGAATCTTGAGAATGCGTTGATTTTTCGGGATTTGCGTGGTCCTCCAATTGGCAACACGCATGCGTGCCGGTGGTCGAAGGAGCAGTGGTATCGAAATCAGTTTCGCCGAAAGTCAAGCAGCAACACATCGGGTTAGCTATGGCTATAGCCAGTAGAAGCGTAATTGATTTAAGGAACGTCACCGTTTGATAACGTACGGAAAGCGCCTTTGATTTAAAGCTAATTTTCAGTGCGGGGTATGTAGAGGTGCTCGGTTATTCCGTTTAACGTCCTTTCAGATAGTCGGCGGTGATGCTGCGTTTGGATTTTTGGAGGCCGGCTAGGTTTCCTTGGTAGAGGATCTTTCCGCCTTTAGGGCCGCCGTCGGGGCCGATCTCTACGATGTAGTCGGCTTCGGCGAGGAGGTCGAGGTGATGCTCTATGACGATGACGGTGTGGCTATGAGCGACGAGTTTGTGGAGTAGGTGTATTAGCTTTTCGCAATCGCTGAGATGGAGGCCGATTGTGGGTTCTTCGAGTATGTAGAGATTGGTGCGTTGGATGCCTCGGCTTCGTTCGGTGTAGCTTTGCAAGCCTTTGGCTAGTTCGGTGACGAGCTTCATGCGTTGGGCTTCGCCGCCTGACAAGGTGGGACTGCTTTGACCGAGTGTTAGGTAGTCGAGGCCAGTTTCGACCATGAGCTGCATAATGTCTCCAAGTTGGCTATGGAAACTGAAGAACTCCGCTGCTTCGTAGAAAGTCATCGCTAGGACGTCGGCGATGTTCTTGCCCTTCCAGTGTAAGTCCATGAGCTCGGCACTATAGCGTGAGCCATTACAGTCTTCGCAGACGACATAGGTGTCAGGCATGAAGCTCATCTCGAGCTTGACCTGACCGGCACCTGAACACGTCGGACATCGCCCGTGCGGCGTGTTGAATGAAAAGCGCCCTGGTTTGTATCCGCGCATTTTGGACTCTGGCAGATTGGCGAAAAATTGTCGGATGATATCGAATACGCCAAGATAGGTAGCGGGCGTGGAGCGCGGAGTTTTGCCGATTGGGGATTGGTCGACTTCTATCACTGAGCGAAATGCATGAACTCCGGTGAGCGATTCGAAAAGCGCCTTGCCTTCTTCGCCTTCGATAGATTTTCCGTTTTTGGCGAAGGCTTTGCCTGTAACGGTTTTCTTTTTTGCCTTGATGGAGTAGGCAGCTGCATGGCCGAGCAAGTCTCGAACGAGCGAGGACTTTCCCGCTCCGGATGCGCCACAGACCATGATGAGGCGTTCGTGCGGAATTCGAATGGTTTGATTCTTCAGATTGCGAAACGTTACTTTCGAGAGCTCTATCCAATTGGATTGCGAATTACTGATTGCGGATTTCGAATTGCGGGCTGTTCGTTTGGGGATGGAACGGTAGCTTTCGTTTAGCGGGTGAACGATTCCTTTCTTTAGATATTTTCCTGTGAGGGAATTTTGGTTACGTTTAAGTTCGCTTAAGGTGCCTTTGGCGATGAGTTCGCCTCCTCGAGTTCCGGCTCCTGGACCGAGGTCGATGATGCAGTCGGCTTGCTCCATCATGGCATCGTCGTGTTCGACGACGAGTAGGGTGTTTCCTTTTTCGCGCAGTTCTTTAAGCGTCTCGATTAGGCGGTCGCTGTCGCGGGCATGAAGGCCGATGCTCGGTTCGTCGAGTACGTAGAGAACGCCAGCCAAGTTAGAACCCAGTTGAGCGGAAAGGCGGATGCGTTGGGCTTCGCCGCCTGAAAGCGTTTGGGTGGGGCGATCGAGGGAAAGGTACTCGAGACCGACTTTCCCCATGAACTGGAGGCGTTCGCGGATTTGGTCGACTATGTCGCGGGCGATGACTTGTCCTCGTTTATCCAGTTTCAAGTTCTCCAGAGTTGAGAGGAGATCTTTGGGGTTTAGATGGAGTAGTTGCGGAAGCGAAATTTTCGTTTTGCCTTTGAGGGGTAGAAATACGTTGCGGCTAGTCGCATTGAGTCTCTGGCCTTCGCAATCGGGGCATACGATTACTTCGTCGGATTCGTCATCGGAAGCGGAGTCGGCTCCGATTGATTTCGCGAGGAGTTCCCCTTCTTCCAGTTGTTCACGCATCCATGGATAGATACGTCCGTGTCCGCGACAGGACGGGCACCATCCCTTGTGGGAATTGAAGGAAAAATCCTTGGGGTCGAGTTCTGGCAGAGCATCGCCGGTGGAGGCATCCATTCGCGAGGTGGAAAGCCAGGTGACGATGGCGCCTTGGTTGTCGACCAATAGAGCGGTGCCTTTGCCTCGTTGAAGGGCTTCTTTTTGAGCGGAAGCGATTTTGGCGGGAGAGTCTTTGAGGGAGCACAGATCGGCGATTACGGCTTCGATGTTGTGCTCCTTGTAGCGATCCAGTTTCTCGAAATCTTCGGTTAAGATTATTTCCCCGTCGACGCGCATCATTTCGTAGCCGTGATTGGCGATCCAATTGGCGATCGGCTGGTGGTGGCCTTTTCTGTCACGGACGAGCGGGGCGCAAAGGAGGAGTTGTTTGGATTGTTTCGCGTTTCGTTTGCCAAGGGTTTCGCGAAGCCTTTTGAGTAGTTGATCTTCTGATTGAGCTAGGAATGGATTTCCTGTATTCGGATTATGGGGAATGCCTAGACGAGAATAAAGAAGGCGCAAATACTGAGCGACTTCGGTAATCGTAGCGACGGTTGATTTGCGACTGCCTCGGGTGATGCGCTGTTCGATGACGACTGTCGGTTGGATACCTGAGATCTGGTCGAGGTCGGGGCGAGCGAGTTGCTCTACGAATTGGCGGGCGTAGGGCGACATGGACTCCATGAAGCGTCGTTGTCCTTCTCCGAAGACGATATCAAATGCGAGGGTGCTTTTGCCGGATCCCGAAACACCAGTGACTACGGTTAGTTGGTAGTGAGGGATGGATACGGTGACGTCTTTGAGATTGTGCTGGCGGGCACCGGTTATTGTTAAGGATGAAGGATGAAGGTTGAGGGATGAAGGGGGTTGGCCGTAGGGGGCGCTGGGTTCGGCTGCTAGGAGTTCGAGTTCTTTCTTTCGCCCCTTTGACTTCGAGGTTTTCTTTTCATCCTTCATCCTTCCGCCTTCATCCTTATTCAGATACTTTCCCGTTTCGGTGGTGGCTTGGTTTGCGCAGTCGGAAGGGGTGCCTTGGAAGACGAGTTTTCCTCCGTCGCTTCCGGCATCGGGGCCTAGTTCGATTATCCAATCGGCGCTTTTGAGGACGTCTAGGTTGTGCTCGATGACGATTAGGCTGTGTCCTTGGTCGACGATGTCTTGCAGGACTTCGAGTAGACGTTTGACGTCATGTTTGTGGAGTCCGGTTGTGGGCTCGTCTAGCAGGATTAAGGATGCAGGATGAGCGTTGAGGGATGAAGGGGATGTGGGCTTTTTGTTGACGGAGAGGTATTTGACGAGCTTTAGGCGTTGGGATTCGCCGCCGGAGAGTGTGTTTAGGGGTTGGCCCATTTTTAGGTAGCCGAGGCCGACTTGATCGAGGGCTATCAATTTGTCGTGGATTCTTGGGTACTCTCGGAAGAGGCTAAGGGCTTGGGCAATTGTGAGTTCGAGGATGTCGGAGATTGAGTGGTTTAGGAATGCAATCTTTAGGAGGTCGCGTTTGAAACGCTTGGCGTCGCAGTGGGGGCAGGGGACGTAGACGTCGCTGAGAAACTGCATCTCCACCTTTTCATATCCCAGGCCTTTGCATTGGTCGCAGCGTCCGTCGCCGGCGTTGAAAGAGAAACTGGAGGGGGTGTAGCCTTGGGACTCGGCTTCGGGGAGTTTTCCGAAAATCTTTCGAACTTCATCCCATGCACTCACGTACACGGCTGGATTGGAGCGCGGGGTGCGGCTTACTGGCGATTGGTCGACCATGACGATTTCGCTGAAATCGATGCTGCTTTTGAGCGTCTTTACGACGGCTGGGTCGTTGCCGAGTCTTCCGCGTTGGGTGAGTAGGTTTTGGTAGAGGGCGTTGTTAAGCAGGGTGCTCTTTCCGGATCCGGATACGCCGCTGAGGCAGACGAACCGTGATAGGGGGATATCAATATCGAGGTTTTGGATATTGTGCTTGGTAGTGCCTTTGAGGCGGAGTCGGGGATTGGTTTTGCTGCGGCTTGCTAGATTGAAAGGACGCGTCTTTTCGGGCGCGTCGAGAGTGAGTTCGCCTGAGAAATAGCGGCCAGTGATGCTCTCGGAACTCGCGAGCAGTTCGGTTTGAGTACCTTGGAAAACAATGTGGCCACCGTTCGCTCCTGGTTCGGGGCCAATCTCTAGTATGTGATCGGCCGCTTGGATCATAGCGTCGTCATGTTCTACGAGGACGACGGTATTGCCTGCCTCGGTGAGCGTTCGTACGATCTGGATGAGGCGATCGATGTCTCGGGCGTGAAGTCCGACGGAAGGCTCGTCTAGGACGAAAAGCGTGTCGACGAGAGAAGTGCCGAGGCATGAGGTGAGAGTGACGCGTTCGACTTCACCCCCGCTTAGGGTACGGGCTGGTCGATTGAGAGTCAGGTAGCCAAGGCCGACGTGATTGAGGTAGCGCAGTCGGGAGAGGATCGAATCGATTGCGATGTTTGTTTGGCGCGAGGATAGGGTCGATTTGTTTGTATCCGTTTTACAGGTTTCAATGAGCTTGAAAAGCTCGCCTACCGGGAGTTCGTAAAGATCAGGCAGCCGGTAGCCATTCCAAGACCAGCATAGGGAGTCTGGTTGGAGTCGGGAGCCTTCGCAGTGGGGGCATTTGACGTAGGCTCGGTAGCGAGAGAGGAAGATGCGAACGTGCATCTTGTAGGTGTTCTTTTCGAGCCAATTGAAGAAACCTTTGACGCCGTACCAGGCTTTACCGTCCCAGTCCTCATCTTTGTTTTTCGTTTGGTAGGATTTTTCGCCGTTGATGACGATGTCTTGCTGTGCCTTGGGAAGTTCGCTGAAAGGAACCTTGGTGGAAATCTTGAGGCGTTTACAGGCACGTTCGAGGTCCTTTTTACTTTCGCCGTAAACGTTTCCTTCGAAGGGGCGAATGAGTCCGTCGCTGATAGAGGCATTGGCATCCGGAATCGCGAGGCGATAGTCGATTTCGATAACGCGTCCGAATCCACGGCATTCGGGACAAGCTCCAATGGGGGAGTTGAATGAAAATAGAGCTGGGATGGCTCGTCGGAATTTACGGCCGGTCTCGGGGGAGTGAAGTCCGTTAGAGAATTTTTCTAGGAAACCACCGTCGGCATTTAGCAAGGCGATTTGGCCTTGGCCGAATTCAAGAGCGGTTTCGGCGGCTTCTAGGAATCGACTTTTATTTCGAGATTCTAGGGGTATTCGATCTTGGACGACGAAAATGGCGGCATCGGTCTTTTTGGAAATCGACTTAATGGCAGCATCGTCGTCGACGCGTTGGGCTTTGCCTTTGGTGTCGATGAAGCGTGAGTAACCTTGGGCTTGGACGTTCTTGAGGATCTCGGGCCAGTTGAGCTTTTCGGGGCGTTTGATTTCGAATGCAACAATGACGGTATAGGCGGACCAGTGTTTGAGGCAACGTAACCAGATAGTTTTGGGGTTATCGTCCTGTATTGGTTTTCCGGTGGCTGGGTCGAATAAAGTGGAAACGTGACTGAACCAGACTTTGAAGAAGTCGGTGAGTTCGGTCATGGTACCAACGGTCGAGCGAGAGGTCTTGATCGTGTTTTTCTGTTCGATCGCGATGGATGGGCGTACGTTTTCCGCTTCGTCGAGATCGGGCTTTTTGAGTAAGTCGAGAAACTGTCGCGTGTAGGCGCTGAACGTCTCAACGTAACGACGTTGTCCCTCCGCATGCAAGGTCTCGAAGACAAGGGAGGATTTGCCTGCTCCGCTGAGCCCCGTGACTGCGATGTATTTGCCGAGGGGAATGTCGACGTCGATGTTCTTGAGATTGTTTTGGCGGACTCCGCGCAAGCGAATGGATTTCAGGTCGGAAAGAGTGTTGGGCATGTTGAAGGGCTATTTTTGCCCAGAAATGAGTTTGTTCAGCAGATTGATATAGGTCTGTAGTTGCGCTTCGGCTGTAAAGTGATCGCGGGCATATTTGCGCGCGGCCTCGGACATTCGTAGTCTAAGCTTTGGGGATTGGGCGAGGTTTTCGAGCGCTTCGACGAAGCGGCTTTCGTCGGCCGACTCGATGAGAATACCGGATTGGCCGGGATTAAAGGTTTCGGCGACGCCACCTACGTTGTAGGCAATGACGGGAAGACCGGCCATTTGGGCTTCGACGAGGAAATTAGGGAGGGATTCTTTGGCGGATGCGTGGACCGCTATATGGCTTTGCTGGTAGAGTGGATTCGGGTTGTGAAGCAGACCGGGGAAATCGACGCGATCTTCTACGCCGATTCGTTTGGCTTCGGCGACGCAGGCGGAGCGCTCGGATCCGTCACCTGCTAGGGTTAGGCGCCAATTGATTTGCGTGGGTAGGCGTTTGCAGATATAAAGCAGTCTTTGCTGTTTCTTATCTGGGCGAAACATACTGGCGCTAACGAGGTGGATGGGCGCTTCGTGGGTTGTGCCTGATTTCTCCGAGGGGGGCGTCGGTTCGATTTTTCGAATGCATCCATTGTAGATGACTGTGGAGTCGGCGCGTTCGATTTCGTAGAGTTTGGCGATTCGGGCGAGCGCTTCGCGGCTGTTGGCGACGATGTGGTCGGCTTTGCGCAAGGCTCGGCGTTGGAGCCAAGGAATGGTTTTTCCGGTGCGGAAAGTGGCGACAATCCGATAGGGTCGTTTTGATCGGCAGAGCAGTCCTGCGTGGCAGTTGCCCATCCGGCCCATGGCGATGACGATGTCGATATCGAGAGAGCGGAGGAGAGAGTCGAGGCCTGGGGCGAACCAATCGGTCTTGAGCTGGCCTTGATTGAGAAAATGCAGGTGAAAGTCGCTGGCGTCGGCTTTATCGTCTAGAATGCCGCCTTGGCGAAACACGATGACGTGCGTTTCGATTCCCTCGGTCGCAAGTCCATGGGCGATGTGAAGGGTTTGGTTTTCAGTTCCACCGTTGCGCAGGTGGTCTTGGATGAAGGCGATCCGCATGATTCGTCGGCCATTGAGGAGAATCGAGGGGGGAGAGCAATTTTTTAAGGAAAGTGTTTTGGAAATAGATGTTTAAGTAAGCCAATTGCTGGAGAATCGACTTGATCCTTTTCATGCATGCAGTGAGGGGTTTTCTATTGGGAGCGCTTGGATCATGCGATGCTGCAACGCGAGCCTGTGATATATTTTTTCGGATAATGGGCTGGCAATGGAACGCGATTATTCGTTGTTTGGTCGTGTTCTGTAGGAATTATGGCAGTATTTTTTAAAAGAGCGTTAGTGAGCGCCTTTGGTGTGTTTTTGGGAAGCTCGATCCTTCCTGGAATCAGTTACGAAGATTCAGGGTCCTTGGTTCTGGCGGTTTTGTTGTTGAGCGTGTTTTCGTCGGTTTTAAAGCCTATTTTGGTGCTTTTCGCTTTGCCGTTCGTGGTTATGACGATGGGGTTAGGGTTGCTGCTTATCAATGCTCTGCTGTTCTTGTTCGCTAGCTATCTCGTGGACGGATTCCATGTGGAAAGTTTTGGTTATGCGTTTCTTGGAGCGTTTATTATCACCATGCTAAATCTGTTTTTCAACGCTTGGATCAATGACGGACGGGCGAAGGTCCGTGTGACTGTGAACGGGGGCGATCGATCGAAGGGTAAACCGGGCGATTCTAAAACTGTTAGGCAAGGCCCAGGGCAGACACGCGGGATAGTCGAAAACGAAGACGTCATCGATATTTGAGGCGGAGCTTAACCACGCAAGTCGCTCGTGTAGCTACTCAAAGGTATTGGGACGGAAAGCATTTTTGTTAACCTAGAGTCCGCTTCTGAAGGGATTCGCTGTTAACTTACTTTGAAATGAGCTGATTCTCCTAGACATACGGATTCATTGACCGTATCGGATTGTCTGAATTTTTATCCGAACGATGTCAGATACAACCTACGATCTCATAGTAATTGGTGGAGGCCCCGGTGGCTACGCAGCGGCAATCCGTGCGGGGCAACTGGGCAAAAAAGCGGCCTGCGTGGAAATGGAGCGCGCTGGCGGGACGTGTTTGAATTGGGGCTGTATTCCCAGCAAGGCTCTGCTGAAAAGCGCTGAGCTGATGGCTGATTTGAAGAAAGCCGAGACTTTCGGCATAACCGTGGGTTCGGTAACGCACGATTTCGCCAAAGTGATCGAGCGCTCGCGTGGCGTGGCTGATCAAATGGCCAAGGGAATCGAGTTTCTTTTCAAGAAAAACAAGGTCGATTACATCGTCGCCAAAGCAACTGTAGCAGAGGTGGGTAAGGTCGAGTTGATCGAAGGCGATCGCAAGGGCGACGTATTGAAATCGGAGAATATTTTGATCGCTACCGGTTGTCGGGCGAAGCAGTTGCCATTCTTGCCAGTAGACGGAAAGCGCGTGATGACTTCACGAGAGGCGTTGGTCATGAAAGAGCAGCCGAAATCAGTCGCTATTATTGGTTCAGGGGCTATAGGGGTAGAGTTCGCTTATTTCCTCAACGCGTTCGGTACGAAAGTGACGATTCTCGAGGTCATGCCTCAGCTCGTTCCGGTTGAGGACGAAGAAGTGGCCAAGGTTTTGGAGCGGGCGTTCAAAAAGCAGAAAATCAAGAGCGAGCTTGGAATCGAAATCAAGAGTGCGGGCGTAAGCGATGAATGCGTGTCGATCGAGTACCTCAAAAAGGGAAAGACCATAAATTTGGATGTCGACGTGGTTATTCAAGCGGTTGGCGTGGCCGCTAATTTGGAAGGAACCGTCGCAGATTCGCTCGAATTGAAGACGGACCGAGGTTTTCTCGTAGTCGACGATCGTTATGAGACTAACGTTGAGGGTATCTATGCGGCAGGCGATATTATCGGACCGCCCACCTTGGCCCATGTTGCGACATTTGAGGCGATTCAAGCAGTGAACGGAATGTTTGGTGTGAGCCAGCCTCGTCGCGTGAAAAATTTTCCTGGGTGTACTTACTGTCAGCCGCAAATTGCGAGTACTGGAATGACGGAAAAACAAGTGGTTGAATCAGGTATTGAGTTTAAGATCGGCAAATTTCCGTTCGCCGCTTCTGGAAAAGCGGTCGCGTCGAATGCTCCGGATGGATTCGTTAAGCTAATTAGCGATGCATCAACGGGAGAAATTCTTGGGGCGCACATTATTGGAAACGATGCGACGGAGTTGATTACTGAATACTGTTTGGCCATGGAAATGGAAGGCACGATCGATGAAATCCATAACACGATACACGCTCACCCAACCTTAAGCGAAGCATTGGCCGAAGCGGCTGCTGCGACGCATAACGAAGCAATCCATATTTAGGGGATTGTTGATTTTAGGGTCGGGCGGAGCGTACCACTCTGCCTGTTAGCGTCAACTTGAGCTTAAAATAGTTGGGTCAATCGCAGGAACCACGCGAGTCCCTCGCGTAGCTACGTCGCCGCGCGGCGTGGTTTTTAGGTGGTTCCCTTTGGGATCGACGCGTTCGCTCTTTGTCGTATGAGACGGGAGTGAGTTAGCTTTGCGATAGAGTGGGAGCCCCCGAGCTACTTTTGGCTGATTATTCGCGTTCCCATTTTATGGCCCAGGGATCTTGCGTGTCTGCTTGGAATGCTTTGAGTTGGGCGATCATAGAAACGCGAATTGATGCGTATCGGGGATCTTTCGAAAGATTTACCACTTCGTGAGGGTCTGATTGGAGATCGTAGAGTTCAATTCGTGGGCGGTGGAGTAGGGCTTCGGGAGTACGTTTTCCGTAGAGCTTCAGTCCGTTTTTCTGCATCGATACCCAGGTGGGCGATTGCAGGAGATCTTTGGCGAGCGGAAATTCGAGTCCATGAGCGATATTGAAAATGAGCTTGTATTGGCGGTTCTTAAGGACTCGCATTGGGTAATACATTGTAGCCTCGTGATTGGTGTGGGAGGCGTAAACGCGGTCCCAGTTCTTGAGGTTCCCGCTAATGCCCTTTCTGAATGAGCGCCCGTGTAAACTTTTATTGGATACATCGACTCCGGCGTAGTCCAAGATGGTGGGGGCGAGGTCTACCCACGAAATCATGGCGTCCTGCTTTCGGTTTCCGCGCTTTTGCCCGGGTTCGCGAACAATGAGCGGTAGGCGCATGCCTGGCTCGTAGAGCGTTGTTTTGGCTCCTGCGAAAGCTATGCCGTTGTCGGAGATGTAAAGGATCAGCGTGTTGTCGTAATTATTCGAAGCTTTTAGAATGTCGATCAAATGACCGATGCCTTCGTCCAAGCGGGAGACCGATTGGTAGTATTGGGCAATTTCAGATCTGCAGGCAGGCGTGTCCGGAAGAAATGACGGAACGATGACGTTCTTGGGATCGTAGCGAACAGGGTGGATACCGGGGTACCCTTCGCTGCGATTACCGAAGTCGTTTGGCTCCGGGTAGGTGTCGAAGGTAGGGAGGCCGTCTGGGGTGAATGCATTGGAGCGATGAGGATCGTCGGTTGCGTAAAAGAGAAAGAAGGGGCGTTTGTCGTCGCTTTCGATGATGGTTCGCGATTGTTCAGCCATTTCGTAGGGACTGCGACCAATAGTCTTCGGATCGTTAGCTGCTCCGGCAGAGAGGACATAGTCGAACTTATAAACGGGTTCGGGAGCGATGTGGAATTTTCCAATGCGAGCGGTGCGATATCCATTATTTGAAAGCGCGACCGGTAGGCTCTCAATATCATCGAAGCTTTGGTAGTGGTGGAATGTGTGTTGAAGCCCGTACATGCCGTTACTGTGATTGTGAAGTCCGCTAAGAATAACAGAACGACTAGGGCTGCAACTGGCGGTCGTGCAATTGGCATCGGTAAATATTGTGCCGTCTGCCGCTAAGGTATCGAGGGCTGGAGTCTTAATGACTGGGTTACCGTAACAACCAAGGGCATCGGTACCGTGATCATCGGATACGATAAGCACGATGTTCGGGGATTTTGCGACGGCGAGCACGGACAGGATAGTTGGAAATGCTAGGATGTAGAGTAGTCGTTTCATTGATCGAAAACTAAGTGCGTTGGGTGAAAGTGAATACGCGAATGATGCGAGGATAGACTTGGAGGGATAGGTTGATGTTGAAAAACCTACGCTAGGCCGATCTCCGTAGAATTGCTATGTAATTTAGCTCCTGCAAGGTTTGTTTCTCAGTTACTAAATTGTTGGGTGGGGCGTGCGAGAAGATTTCTTTGGTGTAGACAGATCGATTTCTGTCGATGTAGGTTAAACCTCTAGCATCCAATAAAATATGACTCCTGAATCGATAGCCGCCGAATTTGAAGTGCCCGGGCAAGTAGTGACTGTATTAACAATCGATACAGGCAATGTTAACGACACGTTTCGCGTTATTAAGAGAACGACTTATTCGGAAGTTCAGTTTGTCTTGCAGCGGATTAGCTCTGCAGTTTTTACAAGGCCTGATCTGGTGATGGCGAACATGAAGGCGATCACAGATTACGCGCACGAGCGATTAAAGGAGCAGGCATCTAAGGCTAATCGAATCTGGCAACTTCCGCGGGTTATTCCGACATTAGATGGGCAAGACTATTTTCGCGACGAAAAGGGGGAGTACTGGCGGGCCTTGTCGATGATCGCTTCTGCGACTTCGCACGAGAAAGTTCTCAATCCGGAACACGCGCAAGAGGCGGGTTACGTGTTAGGGCATTTTCAACGCATTATCGCTAATTTCCCCGCGGAGCAATTGGCGGATACGTTACCTGGGTTTCATATTACCCCTGGGTACCTGAAACAATTTGATGATATTCTCCAGACGGATCAGGCGGAAGAGAAGTTAGCAGCTTCATCGGAGGCCCGCCGGATTGAATCGTTTATTCAGGAGCGTCGGGAATTTGCGTCGATCCTTGAGGATGCCCTTGAACGAGGGGAATTGAAGCTGCGCCCGATCCATGGAGATCCGAAAATCACCAATATCATGATAGATGATATTACAGGAAAAGGGACTGCGATTATCGATTTGGATACCGTGAAACCTGGCTTGATTCACTATGATTTTGGAGATTGCGTGCGTTCGGTTTGCAATCCTGTGGGAGAAGAAGCCAAGGACCTTGGGGATGTATTGATCAATATTGATTTCTTTGAAGCGCTGGTACGTGGGTACTTGAAGCAAGCGCGTAATTTTCTGACGGACTGGGATCGCAAATACCTATTTGATTCCGCGCGATTGATCAGTTTCGAGTTGGGGTTACGGTTCTTTACTGATTATTTGGCGGGAGATGTGTATTTTAAGATCAACTACGAGCCGCAAAATTTGAATCGTGCTCGCGTTCAGATGAAGCTTTGCGAAAGCATTGAAACGCGCGAATCAATGATGAGAAGAGTGTTGGATAGCATTTAGAATATCCTAAGGTGACTCTGGCCCATTCGAGAAAAGAGAGTTACTCAGAAAGCGAAATGACTTTCAGCCGAAGCATTTCGAAGAAGCAACGGGCGCAGGCCTCGACGTCGACAAGCGCGTCGTGGCCATCCACGAATCCTTCTTTGAAGAGAACATTGTGAAGTTCAAGTAAGGTTGGCCATTTGAACCCATAGGGTCCGGGGATTTTGCAGAAGTCGGTTGATTCGTCTTTTGTGCAAATGCGCTTGGGTCGATTCTGAGCCCGAAGCCTAAGGCGGAGGAATTCTGCGCCGACAACCTTGTGGTCATAGCTCATGTTGTGGGCTATTAGGTATTTCGATGATTCCAGTTTATCCAAAAAAGCGTTTAGCGATTCTGTGATTGGAATACCATCACGCTCGGAGCTTTCCTGGTTGAAACCATTGTCAATCCAGAATTTTTCGCTGGGAACTATCCATCCATCCGGCTTGATCAAGTCGACTCGTTTTTCGATAAGACAGAACCGAGAATCGTAGAATGCCCAGCCGAGTTGGATTACGCGCGGCCAATTATCGAGCTGGCTCATTGGCGCTTTCCAGTCTTTCGGTAGGCCGGTAGTTTCTGAATCGAAGACAAGGTACATTGCATCTTCTTTTGGCGAGAAGATGTGCGGGAGCAAGTGTTTTACGTAGAGAAAGAAATCGGCTTGAAGGTATTCTAAATGGTAGCGGCGGCTCTCGGAGCGGTCATGTTTATCAAGGCGATTGACGAGTGTCTTATTCGAATAGGGCCACTCGGATATCGGCTTCTACTCGAGCCAGTATCAGAGTCAATTTCAAGTGCTTTGAATTACGCGGCTAGCTCATGCCTGCTCGCGTTTCGCGAAAACCGGTCAGTCGGTGATATCGATCGCATTTCATGCGGCTTCAATGAGCTTTCGCATGTCTATCGCCTTTCAAACGATCCTATGGTGCTACGCATATTAAGTGGAGAAGTCGGTTGGAGACGGTTGAGTAGCTGAGGTTATCCCTCTTTTTCGACTAGTGAACCCTTGTGCGATCGCAGGTTAAACCCGCTCCTATCTTGATTTGTAAGGAAATCTATTGGAACGGCACTGACTTTGGCGTTTGACCTGCTGAGAGTTTTTCGAGAGATGATCGAGATTGATGAGCGATCAGCGAAGCAAAGACCCGTTGCATGGGGTGACATTGAAGGCGATACTGGAAGAGCTGGTGGCTCGCTATGGTTGGAAGGAGATGGCGGCCAAGATTAGGATCAATTGCTTTAGTCAGGATCCAAATATGAAATCCAGTCTCACATTTCTGCGGAAAACTCCGTGGGCTCGGGATAAAGTGGAGCAATTGTATTTGGTTTCGATAAATGGGAAATTGTCGCAAGGTACGAAGCCCAAATCGTCGAAATCGCCGGGCGGGAAGGCTCCTGGAGTCAAACCTCCCGAAGCGAAAATGAAGAGAACTAAAGCGAATTCTCCATGGGATTCTACGGCGTCAACAAAGATCAACGTTTGGACGGGCAAGCCGTTCGAGGACGGAGAAGAGCGTTAATCTACAAAAAATGTTTTTCTAAATAGCGGGCGACTGATTCGTTGCTATTGGGTCCGAGGATTTCGTTTTCGGGGAGAGCCTTTTTTACTTTTTCGTGGGATGTCTCCATCACGAAGCCTTTGCCGGCCATTCGTAGCATTTCGACATCATTCATGCCGTCGCCAAATGCGATGCAGTCTTTAAGTTCGTAGCCGTTTGCTTTTGCAATGGCTTCAAGGGCATGTCCTTTCGAGACGCCTTGGGCCATTATTTCCAGGCACCAGGGAGTTGAGAAGGAGATATGGGTGCGACCGTTGAGGCGTTCGGTGAAAATCTGTTCCCAATGTACGAGCTTATCGTGATCCAGGTCATCGTGAATGAAGAAAATTTTCGCGATGCCTTCGGTTGGGGGAGTATTGGAGTCGAAAAGCTGATAGGTGAAGTTTTCGTGATATTCGTCCAAGTTGTCGCTTGCTTCGTTGAGTAGCCAGTCGTCGTTCCGGTAGAGATGGATTTTGATCTCCGTATCGTCCTTGGCCATATCGACAACAATTTTCACATCGTCAGACTGTATGTTTTGTTTGAATATGATTTGGCCTTCGGGGTTGTGAACGCGAGCTCCGTTGGACGTTATCATGTATACTGGGATCCCTAAGTGATCGCGAAAGTCGCCTACGTCGATGTGGTGCCGGCCGGTGGCGATAACGAAAATGGTTCCTTGCTGGTGGAGTCGTTTAACTATGTCTCGGGTGTAGGGAGCGATTTTGTGGTCGGGTGTGAGAAGCGTGCCGTCCAGGTCCGAGGCGATAATTTTGTATTTTAGGCCATCGGGCGACCGAAAGTGGGGGGCTGTATTCATTTTACGGAGTTAACCCGATTCCGATCGATCCAAAATACAATAGCGGTGACGATTAGAGTTTGCACGATCATGCTTATTGCGAGGGCATTGGGATCTGGAATTTCGGTTATGGTTGCTTGACTAGCGATAGCGACTGTTGTCAGTACCCCCATGAATCCGATAATCGCACAGCGAGCCTTTCGCCCGATAGATTTTGCAACGGAGAGGTAGAGCCATAGCCCGATGACGACCAACCCGCATTCGAGCGCGAGGGCGAGTCCAAGATGATCCCAGAGCCCAAGCCCAATAGCTTGGAATTGCGAGCGGCAATTGGCAATTGCGGGGGATGCTCTATCCAGTCGCAAATCCAGTGGAGAAATACTGCGGCGAATACAATGGAGGAAGCGGTGAGTTTCGATCGGTTGGCCTTACCTTTCCAGAGGACGAACGTTAGGTAAAAGGAAAACAGGGACCAGATAAAACCTGTCAAGAGACTTTGCGAGTAGGGTACGGAAAAATGGAGGTAATGGAGCTGGTCGTAATGCTCAGGCACAGTTACCTGCTCCAATCTCGTCAGAATAAACACTTCTAGTAGAAGATCGAGAAAAGCGATGCGAATACCAATGCTCCAAGGTTGAGTTTGGGTACCGCTTTATTGAGGGCGAGACCAACCCCGATATGACCTACGAACATTTGGAACGATTGAATATTAAATGCCTTTGGCTTCCACCGAAAGGCCTATCCTTTTTTAGCACGCTTGGCTGCTTTCTTTTCCTTAGCGGTCATTTGGGGAGCTTTCCTGGTTTCTTTTTTAGCGTCTTTTGATTTGGCCATTATCGATAGTGTTTTTGCTTCCGCTTTAGTACGAGAAGCTCGGTTTGGTTGTACTGGAAGGAGTTGGGAGAAGCAACCCTTAGCTTTTGGTAATCGTCGCGGCCATGAAATCGACCATTTCCGCAACCAGGTTTTCTCCCCAACCTGCTGAGAGAGCTAGGCTCATTGCTTGTTTGGCTGCGGGTGACATAAGGCTAGGGACTCCTAGGTCATCGGCCATATTGCTGTAGTAGCCGATGTCTTTGCGGGCGTTGGCGATCGAGAATGCAAGCATGTCCTTCTTGCCGTCGATGGCATTGGCTTTGACGAAATCCATGATTCCGGAATGGAGAGGGCCAGAGGCCATTACCGAATACAAGGTCTCGCGTTTGAGGCCTGCTTGGTC
This sequence comes from Opitutales bacterium, assembly GCA_018700525.1. Lineage (GTDB taxonomy): Bacteria > Verrucomicrobiota > Verrucomicrobiia > Opitutales > Opitutaceae > Pelagisphaera. The sequence goes on along the minus strand of JABITN010000136.1, from coordinate 68,984 downwards.
GGCCATGGCGAAGGCTTCGGCCATCGCGCAAACGGTGGTCATTGCGAAGAAATTATTGATGAGTTTCAGGGTGTGGCCGGATGAAATAGGTCCTACGTGGAAGACGTTTTCACCAAGATCGTCGAAGACGGGTTTTGCTTTGGCGAAGTTTTCTGCAGTGCCTGCGGACATGATGTTGAGAAGTCCGTCGACAGCGTGAGCGGGGGTGCGGCCAAGCGGGGCGTCCATCATTTGGGCTCCTTTGGCTTTCAGGGCAGCTTCGAGCTGGAGCGTTGAGCTGGGGACGGAAGTGCCGAAGTCGATAACGAGGCTGTCGGGGCGGATGTTCTCAATAATGCCATCGGATCCGTTCATGTTGGCTTCGACTGAGGCGGATGTATCCACGCAAAGCATCACTATGTCGCTAGCTTGGGCAAGCTCACCAGGTGTCTTGGCTTCGCTAGCGCCTCGAGCGATAGCGGCATCGATGGCTTCGCGTCTTCGGTGGGCAATAACGGTCATGGGGTAGCCAAGCGATTGCAGGCGCTCGACCATTGCTGAGCCCATAAGACCTAGGCCGATGAATCCGATGACGGGCTTTGGGGAATTGCTCATGATGGACGTTTTAGAGTAGAGAAACGTTCTGGCAATAAAATGCGTTGATTGTTTTGCACGATCGGCTGTCAGGGGACAAAAAAGCTCTCTTCAGCGGAAGAGAACTTTATTGGAAATTCATTTCCTTTACGGTTGTTCCTTGCGACAGGCCGCGATGTTCGAGAACGATCTTCTATCGCGGCACGGCGCAAGTGCCGGCCCTAGGGTTTTTGGTCGGTAGTTTACACTTAAGTGCCGCAGAAGGTTTCGCATACGATTTCTTCGGGAAGCGGAGGCGTTTCGAGGCCGGCGTATTCGGATTGTTCGGAGTAGGGGTTTGCTATCGCTTTGACTAGGCGATCGAATAGGGCGAAATCGTTACGGTAGGCGCCTTGGATGGCTTGTTCGACGCGGTGATTGCGTGGGATGAGGATTGGGTTTGCGGCTTGCATGTCGACTAGACGCGTCGCGGGGGCGGGTTCGCTGTGCCATTTGGCTAGCCATTGCTCGAAGGGTGCCTTGTCGGAGAATAGGGCGGTGAGAGTTTCGGGAGGATCTCCGGCTGCGACTTTGGTGAGGTGACGGAAGAAGAGGGTGAAGTCGACTTTCTGAGAAGCGAGGAGGTCGAGAACTTCTTGGATCAGGGGGGTGGGGGCTTCGGGTGAGATGCCTATTTTTGCACGAAATCGGGTCACGTATTCCGTGCTGAACAAGTCTGTGAATCGCTCGAGAGAGGCTTCGGCGATTTCGATGGCTTTTTCGGAATCGTCGGAAATGAGGGGGAGCAGTGTTTCTGCGAATCGGGTTAGATTCCAGAGTCCGATATCGCCTTGATTTCCCCAGGCGTAACGTCCGCCTGTATCGATGGAGCTGAATTTCTTTTGCGGATGGAACTCGTCCATGAAAGCGCAGGGGCCATAGTCGATCGTCTCGCCGGATATGGCCGTATTGTCTGTATTCATTACTCCATGGATGAACCCTAGAGACATCCAATGGGCGATCAGTTTGGCTTGGGCGGCGATAGCTGAGTCCAATAGTGCCGTGTATCGGTTATCCAATACGGCCGCATCAGGATAGTGTCGGTTAATGGTGTAGTCGGCTAGCGTTCGCAGGGCATCAACATCGTTGCGGGCTAGGAAATATTGAAAGGTGCCGACGCGAATGTGACTAGCCGCGACTCGAGTGAAAACTCCACCGGGGAGCGGACCTTCTTGGCGCATGACCATTTCTCCGGTGGTGACTGCCGCGAGTGCTCGTGTTGTGGGAACGCCGAGGGCGGCCATCGCTTCACTCACGATGTATTCGCGGATCACTGGACCGAGGGCAGCTTTACCGTCACCGCCCCGCGAGAAGATGGTTCGACCTGAGCCTTTTAGTTGGAGGTCTTGACGAGCGCCGTCGGTGTCGATGATTTCGCCTAGAAGGATGGCTCGCCCATCGCCGAGTTGAGCAGAGAACCCGCCAAACTGGTGGCCCGCGTAGGCTTGGGCAATTGGTTCGGAACCCTCGGCGATCGAGTTGCCAGCAAGCATGTCGATGCCCTCCACTGATTCCAGCCAATCGGGATCAATCGAGAGCTTTGCCGCCAATTCGCGATTGATACGAATGAGCTTCGGTTCAGGGACGTGGGCCGGCGCTTGTTTGGCGAAGAAACGCTCCGGTAATTGAGCGTAGGTATTGTCGAAAGGAATGGTCATAGAACCGTATAGCTTGGATATCTTGTGGAGGAGCTTGCCGATGTCAAATGGCGGTATGCCGAGACAACTCATCGAGTCGACGGTTGAGAAAAGAAGAGCTTGAGAACGGCAGACGATTTCCTAATATTGGAATTATGGGCATCGTCGAAATCGAAATGATGTCTAATCTAGTTCGACATAGCTGATGTCACGCCTACAGCAGGTATTCTTATTTATTTAGCGTTACCATAACGAGTGTAAACGTATTCTCATGTCATCGAAAAAAGAACAAATCTGCACGCTACTTAAAGGCATCGAAAAAAGTGATCCGGGGTCTGTTACTGTGGTCAACGAAAGTCAATATATCCAACGCAACCCGCTTACTCGGGCGGGCAATGTCGGCTTGGCAGAGCTCTTCAAGCGCTTGTCAAAAAGGGCTGTTTCGCGCCTATTGCCATTCGGAGGATTGTCGATCCGATTCCAAATTGAATGATGTAATTAACGCTGCGGATTCAAGCGCCCGCGATTAATCTCCACGTAAAAAAATGGATACTCTAAAGAACGTACGAAAATCTTGGGAAAGTTTTGCCGAAGAGAATCCTCATTGGGCGGTGTTAACAGCTCGCGATTCGGGCGAGACCGATGCTTTTTATGAAAGCGGGATCCATGACGTTGAAAGTGTGCTGAAGGAAGGCGAAACTCAACAGATTGAAATCAATAAGGGTGCCGCTTTGGATTTTGGTTGTGGAGTCGGACGACTCACTTTTCCGCTTTGTGCTCATTTCGAAAAAGTGGTTGCCGCGGATATTTCAACGAAAATGATTGAACTCGCTCGCGCACATGAGAAATGCCCGACGAATGCGTCTTTTTACAATGTTAAGGATTCGAAGCTAAGCGGACTTGATAGGAACTCTTTCGATTTCGTCCTAAGTTTGATCGTATTGCAGCACCTGCCGACGAAGCATGCGAAATCCTATATTAAGGCATTTATGCGTGTTTCTCGAGTAAACGGTCTGATTGTTTTTCAAATCCCGACAGCTCGTAAAAAGATTGAAACGGGAAAGTCTGTTTTTTGGGCAGACAAGCCCTTGACCTGGGATAATCCATCATTTGGAAAACTCTGCTATCGCTATGTTTTTAGAACGATCATGTGGCCTCGCCGCAGACTTCGGTTACCTATATTAAGCAATGAACTTCGCTATAGGTTGGATTGTTTGTGGAGGAAAGTTACAGGAAAGCGGATAATGCTGATGAATTTCTTGAGAATCGATCAGATCAAGAAGATAGCAAAAAAGAACGGCTGTGAAATCGTAGCGATAAAGAAAGATGATCGAACGGGAGAAGGATATACGAGCAACTTGTTTTTTATTAGGAAGTTTCAGGAGAGTAAGTAGGAGAGGAAAAGATGGAAGACTCTGTTGTAGCAGTTCACGCGAGTCCCTCGCGTAGCTACGAGGTTAGGGTGAGCGGTGGGAGTTTTTGTGAGCTTTGGCGTTAGGCACGTTTGCCGAAGGTTAGGAGTGTTTCGGGCGGGAGGCGTTCTTGGGCTCGATTCTTGATCTCCTCTCCAACGTTCGCATCGAGGTGGGAAACGAGTAGTTGGGCGGTAGCCGGCGTTTCAGCTCCGGTATCACGGATGACGATATGGATTCGAAGACCAAAATCGATTTTGCGTTCGAATGGCTACCAGTTGATCGACCTGTTCGGTCGATGCGACCATTGCGGCTGCGAATGGAAGAGGCTCTTGGTCAAGTTGGAATGGTGACGGGAGGAGAATGTTCTGATAACCGAGACGGTCGCCGTTTTTACAATATCGACGCCGCACTCGAAGCTGATCCGTAGTTGCGCAGCGGGTACTCCGAGGAATTCGTAGTCGTCGCTATAGAGGGCTGAGAACCAAGCGATTACTACGTTTCGTTCGAGGCTTCGAATTTCTATGGGGGCATTTAAAAGGATGAAGGCGACTGCGGAAGTTAGTATTCTATTTGAAGGCGTTCGTTTGATGTCAGTCGAATTTAGGCCTGAGCTTAAATAGGACGCGGGCGAGCACTGTCGCGGATTGCGTATACGGATAGAAAATCGCAATGCGTTTAAACCCCATCGTTTAGGCGTTGCTTTGCTGATTACCGTTGCAAGAGTTTTTCCGAATGATTTCAAATGGTGCTTGGAAGCTTATGAGTTCATTGGCGATGTTGCAGCGTTTAATCTGCTTTATGGTGATGGTTTGCTGAGAAAAGTCATCGAACGTGCGTTTTCTGTTCGAGATCTTCTTCACGAAAGAGAGGTTTTCGAGAACGGGTATAGAATAGCGAGGAAGGAATACCTTCGATATTGATTCGGTGATTTGCCTATTGTAACAAGGTTTGACCTAAGGCGGTTGGGTCGTAGGGTTGGCTTTTCTGTTTCGCGCTCTAGATTTACCACTGGATGAGTCATGTCTGTTAAAATTCGATTAGTTCTTCTTCTGCTTGTGGCCGTCACCTATGTTTGGATATTCGTGACTGATGAAATGGATCCCTTGGGGCGAGAGTTGAAGGAATACCGAATTCAGTATACGGAACTACCAATCACGATCGACGGTCGATTAGATGAATTGGCTTGGGAATCGGCGGTGGATGTGGACGCATTCGAATTTCCTTGGTGGGAGGCTGGGCGGAAAGAGCAGACTCGGACGCGGTTGTTGTGGGATGATGAATACCTTTATGTGAGTTTCGTATGTGAAGACGCGTATATTTCAGGAGAGCATACCGAACGGGATAGTCCGGTTTACGAGGACGATTGCGTGGAGGTCTTTACATCTCCGAACCCTGCTGAATTAAATAAGTACTTTAATGTGGAAATGAATGTTCTCGGGGCTTCTCTCGAGCACATTCATCCGGAAGGTCCAGGTACGAAAGCGACTTGGGACCCTTTGGTGAAGATTGCGACGACGATTGACGGTACTTTAAATGATGATACAGACATTGATCGAAGTTGGACCTTGGAAATCGCAATTCCGTTTTCGTCATTTGCGGAGGTCGCTGTTCATACGCCGCCTCTTAGCGGCGACGAGTGGCGAATGAACCTTAATCGCTTGGGAGGAAAGGTGAATAGACAGGCAAGTCAATGGTCTCCTGGTGATCCGGATGATTTCAGCTTTCACGCACCGCAATATTTTGGCGTCGTAAGGTTTGCTAAATAGAGGCGTGAGTCTGCGGGCAGGTCCTGAGCTTGTCGAAGGGCTTCGGGCCGAATTTTGGTAGCGGCCGATCTCCGAGCGGCCATTGAACGATGCAATCGTTCAGACGCTTTGATGAAAATGATCTCGCTGAGCGGGAAGATCGGTCGCAACCTATTGAATGCCTCGGGGATGCTCTATTTGAGCAGCAGTTTAATAAGTCGAAAATCTTTTTTTCACTATTCTGTAGGAGCGGGTTTATCCCGCGATTCCTCATTTGCATTTTATGCGAACCGGCACAATCGCGGGGTAAATCCGCTCCTACATTGACTTATCAAACAGTTTCCAAGAGGACCGAGCCGTTCCTCCCTACCTTTGAATGCCCTGTTGGGAAGACCTATTTTAGGTAGTTGTCGTTGAGCTTTTTGCAGCTCCAGAGTAGTCCGCGAGTTACAAGGTCGAGGTAGCGATCATCAGCGACCGTTTCGTCGTAGTGTCCGATAGTCGTGCTGAAAACGCGTGTGTCGTGATACTCATTCGTCCAGACAACGACTGCTTCTGCATCTTGAGCAGGAGTGACTTTGCCATTCTTCAATTTGCGTTCTTTCTGGTGTTGGAAACCTTTTGCGAGCCCGTTTGCGGATTCGAAAATCTGAACGTTGTTGTAAAGCTCTTCGTTAATGGTCGCCCAGTCACTGAGGACTTTGGTGATCGGGTGCTTCTTTTTGACGATTTCGATCGCTATAGGTTCCTTGGGGCCGTGGCCGCTAGATTGAATGCCGAGGTAATCGAACCATAGGCTATTGTTTGTACCGGCATTAGAGGCTTCCTTGTGGTTGCCAGTGCGGTAGCTGTGCATGGCACAGTGAAGATTGACGCCGGGAATACCGTTTCGGTGAGGAGCGAGGACGCCTTTAACCGTTTCAATGTCGGCCATCGCTGCAGCGCATTCGTCGTGGATCACCACGTCATAACCCTTTGCGTAGTCGGGATCTCCGTAGATGGCGAGTGGAGGGTTGGTGGTGGAATCGTCTGTGTGGACTTGAGTTACGATGGCATGTGCCCGCGCTTCGATCCCTTCTTTAAGGATACCTTTTTGACTAGCGTATGCGTGACAGCAACCGCCGGTGATTAGGAGGACTTTTAGGGGCTTAGGCGATTTTTGTGCCTGGGCAGTTAGAGTGGCTCCGAAAAGCATGGAAGCAGCGAGTAGCGAGTGTAGAAGGGAACGAGATAAGGTTTTCATCATAGTTTTATGGGTTACGTTGAATTTACGGCACAAAGCGCTCATGTGGACAAGCTTTGTCATCAAGAGTTCAAATGCGGCCGATCTCCGAGCAGCCACACTGAACGATGTAATCGCTCAGATTCTTTAGCCAAATGATCCGGTTGAGTACATTGGCGCGAGTTTAACCTCTTGGTGTTATTTTTAGCCGCAAAAAGGCGCAAAAGGCGCAAAAAATTGAATGAAGGGATGATCGTGGGTCGGATGAATCGCCTGAGGGTGACCGCGTATTTGGCTTCAAAAATAGCTAGATATCTTTTGCGCCTTTTGGAGGCCATTTTTTCTCTGTATTCTTAATCTCCCAAATTGACGCGAAAAACGTCGGTCGCTACGCGAGCGCTTGAGTATGGTGTTGGATTCCGAGTTTCGGCTTGTTCCGTTTGGACTGAATGGCCCGAAGCTGGTTGCAGATCATCGATCTATCAGTGAATTTGGTGGGTCGAATCGACTCGGTTCCTCCCAACTGTGGTAAATAGGTCGCGAGTGTACTGCGATAGTTGACTGTTGGGCCAACGGGTTGCCTGATATTGTCTCGAATTCGGTTAAGGCCCTAGGTTATGTTGGGCAAAGCCGCTTTTATCGGGCTAGAATATTCCTAAATGGTGATTGCCCTGGGTCAATTGATAGACCCCATGTGATCAGGTAGACGTTAAGCGAGTGCCAGGAGTCGCTTTGTACAAGGATTGTAATGATTAATTGATTGGCCATTGGGATCGCTCTCCCTACAGTGTGAAAGTATCGATGGGTTATGGATGAAGACGCTTTCAGTTTATGACTAGGGTAACTGTTAACGCGTTAAAAATATAACTGGTCTGGATATTGTCGCCCAGTGGTTTAGAAGTTCTTAGAGGGGAAACGCTGGCTTTTGCCATTGCGAATCTTGCAGGTTGTGGCATGCTGCGCCAATTAATGCGTGGGCCTTGTGGAAGAATGAATATGTCAAAATTGTCCAAGGCGAAGACTTACTCGATGGCTTCGATACAGGGACGAGTCATCGTTTTTGGTGTCGCCGCTGCGGGTCGGGTATATTGAATCGCAAGCCGAATGGCAGAACGGTCGTTTATGCGGCGATCTTAGCGAAATCTGGTTACGTTCATGAGGCGATTTGTCATATTCATTGCCAAGAGAGTGTTTTCGAGGTGCAGGTTGGATTACCGAAATATCAGGACTTGCCAAGTAAGTGGGGAGGCTCGGGAGATTTGGTTGCTCAGTAAAAGTAGACGAAGATAGATAATGCATTGAGCCTGAATGCGCGCTATGTCTAAAATATGGTGTTTGTTTGGAGGCGGTATTTTGTTCGAACTTTAGGATATGCGGTGGCGATTGTTACTTTTTCCTGTGGTTGCACGCAAAATTTGAAATATGAATTTCATTCGGTGGATCGATTGCCTGACAATCCCATGCATCCCGATCCATTTTTGAAACCAGACGGGAGTCGCGTATTAAGCTTGGAGGAATGGCCAGCTCAGCGAGAGTATTTAAAGGCACTCGTTCAACGTTATTTGTATGGGTCCGTTCCGCCTCGGCCAACGAGAGATGAACTTTCGGTTGAGCAATTTTTAGGAGAGGAATACAATCCGCCGGACACTACCGTAAAAGGGCGTAAGGAAGGGTTTCGAATTACCATTTCGAGAAATGGCCTGACTCACTCGTTTACATTCAATTTGTGGCGGCCTGCGGCAAGGAACAGATACCCAGTTTTGATTAATAATGCCCCGGAACACGGACACCCGAATCCGACATACAGCATGGCGGAAGGTGTTCGCCGAGGATATGCTGTCGTGGAATTCGAGAGGGAAGAGGTCGCTCCTGATGAAATGTCCAATGTGGGGCGTAAAGAAGGTATTTTTCCGCTGTATCCAGAATTCGACTTCTATACAATCGCAGCGTGGGGGTGGGCGTATCAGCCAATTATCGATGCGCTCGACCGATTGGGTATGGTCGACATGGAAAAAATTATCGTAACAGGCCATTCCCGGGGAGGGCAAGCAGCTATGGCGGCCGGCATTTTCGACGAACGCATTGCGATTGTTGCGCCATCGACGGGAGGGCCGTTTTCGCTTGGTTCGACGCGGCAGCGAGATCCGAAAGGGTATCGTGGTGAAATGGACTATGCAGAAAATTTTCTAAGAAAGAATGCTCATTGGTATCATCCTCATTATTTTAATTTTGTAGGAAAGCAAAATAAGCAGCCATGGGATGCTCCCACATTAGTGTCTCTTATCGCACCGAGACCGCTCATTAACTTCAATGCGCTGGGAGATCGCATTAACAATGCGTTAGCTCACGAAGTGGGCGTGCGAGCAGGAATGGAAATCTATTCTTGGATGGGGGCTGGCGATTGGTGTAGAATTCACTGGCGAGGCTCCGAGAACGAATACGGTCAAAAAGGGCATGATCAGGGACCGGAAGAATTTAATGCTATTTTCGACTTCGCTGAAGAGTTTTTCTTCGGTAAGCCACGTGGTCCCAGCACCTACAATCAAGCACCTGGAAGCGATACGTGGACCTTTGACCCTAACGAGCATCCGATACTCAAGGACTGGGACGTTCCTGGGATTGATGGTTGAGGATAATAGGGTTTTACTCTTTTCGGATAAATGCTTGAGCTTGTTTCGTTGTTGAAATTAGTGGCGGTCGATCTCACACCTTCACGTCACTACGGCGCCGAGCCAATGGACGACGAAGGCTTGTTCTGTTATTCCTGTAATAGATAACCACCTACAGCGTTAGAGGCACCTGGAAATTTGTTCCGAGTTCTCTTTATTTTAACGTATTGGAGATGCTGGTCTCGCTGCGGTTTGTGAAATATTATTTCACTTCTCCCTCGGGTTCGGTGTCGACGAGTTCGATTTTCCCGAGTTTTACACGCGACTTGTCGGTTACGCGCTTTTTGACTATATCGTCTAGATGTTTCCCGAAGTAGTTGCCTGCTACGAGATTCATGTCTTTAATCGCTCGTTCGAATGATTGCCCGACCGAGCGAATGCTGTATCGGGTGGACCATAGCAGTTCAGCTTCGCCTCGTTGCATTTTTTGAAAGTCGTATGCCATCAGTATTACGAAATAGCGCTCGTCTTTTAAAAGAAATTTGTATTCGAATTCTTCGCGCGGTCCTATGCTTTCGCTGTACGCTTTCTCCATACCGACGAGTTGTGCTTGATATCTGGCAGAGAGTTCATTGGCTTCGTTTGCAGCTATATCTGCATTGCCAACGAAAGCTAAGTCGGAGGCGGCATTGATGCTCGCTCCCGTGATTTCTCCGCCGCCTGCGCTTTGAGCGGATGAGGCCGCCGCCCCCAATTTATCCTCAAGGGAAGTGTAGCCCAACATTTTGTCTGTTGATTGTTGGATCGAGGTCACGCCGTAGTGAACGACTATCAGTAAATCGCTTTTCTCATTTTCCTGAACGGGGTAGAAGTTTTGCTTTTGGAGGTGGTTTGCCATGTCGAAAACAATGTCATTGAACGACATTCTATTCATACTTGGATCTGCTCGATTTCCTCCGTGAAACCGTCCCTTGTAAAAATGATAGGTGTAGAATTCCTTTTTATCGTCGAGCGCTCTTTGGGTCATAAATGCTTCGGAAGCCTGTGAGTGAACTACGACCTGATTCGCGGCAAAGAGGCCTGTAAAGGCTATGAAAATCAGGAAAAAGAGGCCTATGGCTTTGGAGTTGGATAGTAGGTTCATCGAGATATTCTAGCTTGTAGAGCGGATGAGGTAGCTAACGAGAGAGGTTGGTTTTTAACCAATAGGACGTCAACCGTTCTCAACCGCTTTCAAATGGGTTCTAGGACTGGCAGGAGATGCGGTTTACCCGGAGAGGTTTGAGATTGTTTGATGGTTCGGCGTTCGGCAGGTGTCGAAAGAGGATCGTTTTCTATTTGCGAGGTGGGCCGTGAAGCGGCACTTTATTCCGAAATTTCTCATTTATACGTTTACGGATGCTCAAGCCGAGTCATGCTTTTAGCTTTGGGGGCCTTTGTTTCGTCCCTCTGAATTATTGTATCCCTTTTGAATATGAAAGCCTTAGAACTAATTGAGTACGAGAAATTCGAATACAAGGATATCGAATCTCCAAGCATCAAGGATAATGAAGTGTTAATTCGCGTAAAAGCGTGCGGCATTTGCGGTAGCGACGTGCATGGGATGGACGGCTCGAGTGGTCGGCGTATTCCGCCGATTGTGATGGGGCATGAAGCGGCCGGAACGATTTCCGAAGTGGGTTCCGCGGTTGATAGCCAGTGGAAGGCAGGCGATCGTGTGACGTTCGATTCTACCGTCTATTGTGGCAAGTGTTGGCATTGCGGACGAGGAGAAGTGAATCTTTGCGATAATCGCATGGTGTTGGGGGTTTCGTGCGATGACTATCGGCGTTACGGCGCATTTGCGGAGTACGTTGCGGTACCGGCTCATATTTTGTACCGTTTGCCGGATGCTATTTCTTTCGAGCAAGCAGCGATGGTCGAGGCCGTTTCGGTAGCGGTGCACGCGGTTGCTCGGACTCCGATGAATTTGGGGGATTCCGCGGTCGTTTTCGGTGGTGGAATGATTGGCTTGCTTTGCCTTCAGGCTTTGAAGGCTGCGGGTTGTGGATTTACGGCAGTCGTCGATCTTGATGTAGGTAAGCTCGAGACGGCTAAAAAACTAGGGGCAGATCTAGGGCTCGATCCTTCAAAGGTCGACGTACCTAATGCGATCCGGGAAGCGACTGGCGGACGCGGTGCTGACTTGGCTTTCGAAGCTGTAGGGATCGCGCCTACGGTTCAGGGTGCGATTGCTTCGTTGCGAAAAGGGGGGAGCTGTACTCTCGTCGGCAACTTGGCGAAAACAGTTGATATGCCTTTGCAGGAAATCGTTACCCGACAATTAATGCTGATTGGGACCTGCGCTTCGGCCGGTGAATATCCTGCGTGCTTGGACCTAATCGCTCGAGGTATGATAGACGTTGATTGTTTGATTAGCAAAGTTAAGCCGCTCGAAGAAGGAGCGGATTGGTTTGCTCGTTTGCACAAAGGGAACGAAGGTCTGACGAAGGTGATCTTGACGCCCTGATTAAAGCTAGTAAAGCGAGGGGTTTCGGTCGAAAGGTCGAAGGGCCTTGGCAATGCCACCCTAACTATTCCATTCGCTTAGGAGCTAAACGCTTCGCGCTCCTTTTCGAGGGATGCGAGCGCTTCTTCGTCGGTGGTGGTATCTGGAGGAGTAATAAGGCTCACCAACACGCAGAAGATTGTGGATACGATAACCGAAGGAATCGTTACCCCGCCGTAGATCGCTTTCCATTCGGGATTGAAGACGATGATTAAAGCGGTGGTCGATCCTGTTATCATGGCAGCGACTCCGCCTTGCCAATTGCAGCGCTTCCAGAATCTGCCGAACATGCAGCAGACGAACATGCCACTCATAACAATGCCGACCATATCTTTGATGTAATCGAAAATATTATCGGATAGGAGAGAAAAGAGAACAGCGCAAACGGATGTAAAAGTGGCTCCGTAGCGTGAGTAGGAGATTGCTTTTTCTTTTGGTGGCATTTTGCCGGTGAAGAGTATGAAAAGGTCGCGAAGGAGGATTGATGTGCCGGCAATCGCATCGGAGCTGGCAGATGAAATAACCGCGCTCAGTCCAGCAATTAGAACGATTATACCGATTCCTGTTGGAAGAATCGTAGTGACGAGCTCGGGAAACGCGTGATCGGCTTTCGTCAATCCTGGCACGAGGTTGAATGCGGTGATGCCGATGATTACGGGAATGACTGCAAAGAGAAGGTACAAGAAACCTGAAATATAGTAGCTCTTCTGAACTGTTGATTTATCTTTGGAAGAGTAGATGCGTTGCCTGAATGATGGAACGGTTACGACGCTTATAAAGATACTGATAACGACAGTTAGAGAAGTGAGAATGTTGCTCGAGTCTAGAAAAGCGAAGTACTGCGGGTCGAAAAGAACTTCAGAGTGATTCCAGGCATCGATTTTGTTGAGGCAAAGAAAGCCCATCAGAATGAATCCGAAAAACAAGATGACCGCTTGAATGGTATCGGTCCAAACAACTGCAGTGTACCCGCCGATGATTACGTAGATCGTAAATCCGGAGGCGACGATAATCTTAGCGGCCGTCATATCGATTCCGACAATCCAGTTTAAATAAAGGCTTCCACCTAGAATATGAGTCCCAAGCCAGCCGACGGATGCGAAGAATATAATCAGGCCAACGATTCCCTTGATGAGACGATTCCCGCCGTAGTAAAAGGATATCTCTTCCGAGAGCGTCATAAAATTATACTTGCGCACGTCTGCGAAGAATCTGGCCAAAAAGAAAAGCCCTATAGCTCCGCCAATTGCAAATAAAGCGCCTGCCCAGCCTTGTGCATAGGCTTTCCCTACAGCTCCCATGCTCGATCCGGTTCCCACCATTGTCGCAATGGTCGTACCCAATACTAGGAAGAAAGGAACTGTTCGACCACCGAGAAGAAAATCGTCGCCTGTCTTTTGCTTGTGAGATACCCACCAGCCGAGGATGACCATGGCGACGATGTAAATGCTGAAGTAAATGAGGAAGAGATCTTTATCAAAGCTTGAATCTGTCATTCGTGATAGAGAGAAATTAGGGTATTGGTCGGATTTTATATGTACTCCCCGGGGATGGGATGTTTTCAGCAGAGTCCCGATTGCTCGGGAGCTGTCAATTCAGGAAATCTGCGAGATTTTCGATTGTGGAATAGAAAGTTCTCGAACTACGCGATGAGGTCTTTCACTACTTTTCCATGGACATCGGTGAGCCTGAAATCGCGGCCTTGAAACCGGTAGGTCAAGCGCTCGTGATCACAGCCTAATAGGTGCATGATAGTCGCTTGAAAATCGTGAATGTGTACTTTGTTTTCGGTTACGGAAAACCCTAGTTCGTCGGTCGCACCGTAGCTGTAGCCGCCTTTAACTCCGCCACCGGCCATCCACATCGTAAAGCAATCGGGATAATGGTCGCGGCCAAGAACGTTCGATGCAGCGGTGCGGCCCTCCCGAAATGGAGTGCGTCCAAATTCGCCACCGCAAATGATGAGTGTTTCGTCGAGCAAACCGCGATCTCGCAAATCTCTTATTAAAGCAGCGATCGGTTTGTCGACCGAGGCGCATTTGTCGGTTAGACCACCTCGCAGGCCATTCTTGTCGTTTGTCCCATGGAAATCCCATCCCCAGTCGAAAAGTTGAACGTAGCGAACGCCTTTTTCGACGAGACGGCGGGCAAGCAGACAATTGTTGGCAAAACTCGAAGCTCCGGGTTCGGCTCCGTAGTCTTCGATGAGCTTGCTAGGCTCGGCTTTGATATCCATCACTTCGGGAACCGAAGTTTGCATGCGGTAAGCGAGTTCGTATTGGGAAATTCGCGTACGCGTTTCCGGATGGCCGTATTCGTCGGCGTGCAACTCGTTGATTTCTTGAATAGCATCAAGGCTCATGCGGCGCGTTTCTCGATCCATGCCTTTGGGATTTGAAACGTAAAGGACCGGGTCGCCTTTTGAACGACATTGCACACCTTGGTAAACCGATGGAAGGAAGCCGGAACCAAAAGAATTCTTGCCTCCGTTTGGTTGTGTGCCGCTTGAAATGAGAACGATGAAGCCAGGTAGATCTTTGTTGGAGGATCCAAGTCCGTATGTAACCCAGGAACCCAAGGAGGGGCGTCCAGGGCGAGACGAACCGGTCAGGGTGAACAGTTCGGCTGGAGCGTGATTGAATTGATCCGTATTCATCGAATGGATCATGCACATCTCGTCGGCGACGGTTTGGAGGTGGGGGATCGCGTCGGACATCCAAAGGCCACCTTTGCCGTATTGCTTAAAGGTTCTCTCGGTTCCCAGAAGCTTCGGCGTCCCCGAGGTAAATGCGAATCGTTTGCCTTCGATGAATTCAGCTGGGCAGTTTTGGCCGTCGCGCTTAATCAATTCCGGTTTGTAATCATACATATCCAGGTTGGGAGGGGAACCTGTGAGGTGGAGATAAATGACGTTTTTGGCTTTGGCCGGAAAATGCGGTTTTTTGGGTGCGAGCGGGTCGGATATCGACGATGCGAGAGAAGGGTTTACGAGCGAGCCCAAAGCGATTCCTCCAAGCCCGGCGAAGGTTTGCTTTAAGAAATGGCGCCGGGTAGCGTTTTGAATGTTTTCGAGTATTGGATTCATCGTTTTAGAAACATTTCGTCGAGGTTGAGCAAGGCATTGGCAACTACTGTCCAGGCTGCGAATTCGGAGGTATCGGCTCCGTCCGGAAGCGGCCCAATGGGGTTTGTCGCCATTTGCAAAGCGCTCTCGGGGGCATTGGCAAAACGCGATTGGGTGGCGTTGTACAAGTTAGCCAGCGTCGCGATTTCCTTTTCTGAAGCAGGGCGGACGAGGCATTGCCGAAGCCCCTGAGCGATTTTGTCGTTTAGAGTTCCTTCTGTGGATTGCAAGACTCGGCCTAGAGCTTGCGATGCTTCTATGTAAACGGGATCATTTAGTGTAACCAAGGCTTGGAGAGGCGTATTGGTTCGTTCGCGACGAACGATGCAAACGTCTCTGCTTGGAGCATCGAAGACCGACATGGACGGGTAGGGGTTGGATCGTCGCCAGGAAGTGTAGATTCCTCGGCGATATTTGTCGCTCCCTTCGCTGGTTGTCCAGTCGGTCGGGCTCCCAAAAGCGGCTTTGAGTCCGAGTTCCGGCTGAGGCGGTTTGACGGAAGGACCGTACAGCTTTTCGCTAAGGAGTCCGCTGACAGCGAGCGCTTGGTCGCGTACCGTTTCGGCTGATATACGGAATCGAGGACCGCGGGCGAAAAGGCGGTTGTCTGGGTCGCGTTGATAGCTCTCGGAATCGACTTTCGAGCTTTGCCGATAGGTTGCGGAGGTAACTATTAGTTCGAGCAAGTGCTTTACATTCCAATCGTTTTCCATGAACTCGATTGAAAGCCAATCCAGAAGTTCTGGGTGAGATGGTAGATCGCCTTGCGAGCCGAAGTCTTCGCCAGTCGTTACAATTCCGATACCGAATAAGGCCTGCCAGAACCGGTTGACCACAACGCGAGCGGTGAGTGGATTGTCGTCGTCGACTAGCCATTTGGCGAGACTGAGCCGATCCGGTTTCGAGCTTTTAGAATATGGGTGAATCTCGGATGGAAGCCCTGCAGTGACTTCCGGGCCCTTGTCCATGAAGCTGCCTCGATACTGGAGGTGTGTTTTGCGCGCCCGGTTTCCGGTTAATTCGGCCATTACCGGCACAGTCGTAAGCGGTTTGATGGTAGCAAGCGTTGTTTCGGCTTTGGCGATCCGTGCATGAATTTCATTTGGCTCGGGATCGAATTGAGCGAAGAATTCCAGAAGGGATTCCTTTTCCGCCTGGGTTCGTTTTCTTGGACGTTTGGCCATTGTGGGGGCGAGCTTTTTGGAGAGCGCCGGGATGGGCTTCCTATCGTCGCTGACGGAGATTCGGAACCGTTTGATTTTTTTGTTCGGAAAATTGTGAATCAATTTGAATTGAAGCTTTTCCCCTAGGGCAAGTTCGATGGGGTTTTCCAATTCGAAGACAGCTTCGTTTTTCGTATTGAGATTACCTTGGACCGCCCAGCCCGAAAATCGATCTGAGTTAGAACCGGTGTAGACGTCGCTAAGGTTGTACCATTCTTGTTCGAAGGATGCGTTTGAACTGGAGAATTTGAGTTTGGGTATCTTCTTAAGCTCTTTGGCCTCGGTATTGGGTTTGATGTCCGCGGGCAGTATCCGAGCTTCAAAACCGTTGAGTACCCAATCTTCGGATTCGGTCGAGCTTGTGTTGTCTCTGCTATTCGCGGGGAATACTTCAAGTTTGATTCCTGTGACAAGGTTTGTGTCGGCTAGTAATTCGGCTGCTATCGTATAGGTGTCTTGCGGTCTTGTGTTGTCGGTTACTGAAATCGCATTGTCGGACTCGAGCGTGAAAGGAGTTTTGGAAATGGCGGTCATATCGCCTGGCAATGGTTTCAATGCCTGCCATCCGGCTCCGCTCAAAATGGCTCTCTCCCAATTCAATTTTCGCTTTTGTTGATTAGGCTGGGAGAGTTTGGAAAGAAGCTCGCTTTCTAGTGATGCGATCGTCGTCTTGAGAGCGGCTTTTTCAGCTTTTTGCTCTTCGGAGAATAGTGAGACGAGCGGTTTCTCGTCTTTTCGATCTTCGTCGGCGGTGCTGTTGAAGATAGCGAACACTTTGAAATACTCCTCCTGTGTAATAGGGTCGTATTTGTGCGTGTGGCATTGAGCGCAAGCCATGGTAGTGCCCATCCAAACGCTCATGGTTGTATTGACGCGGTCGACTACGGCTTCGTTTCGAAACTCTTCGTCGCTGGTGCCGCCCTCGCTATTGGTTTTCGTGTTTCGATGGAAAGCGGTAGCGACCAGTTGTTCCGTGGTAGGATTTGGTAGTAGATCTCCTGCAATCTGTTCGATAGTGAATTGGTCGAAGGGTTTGTTCTCGTTAAACGAGCTAATTACGTAATCCCTAAATCCCCAGATGGTGCGCAAGGGGTCGTCGGCGTATCCGGCGGAATCAGCATAGCGTGCTAGGTCCAGCCACATGCGCGCCCAGTGCTCGCCGAAGGCCGGTTTGTTTAATTGGAGCTGGACGTAACGTTGATAAGCTCCGGAAGTTGAGTCGGAAATGAAAGCCTCGGTTTCTTCGGGAGTGGGCGGCAGGCCTGTTAAATCGAGAGCAACTCGGCGGGCGAGGGCGTTTTTGTCGGCTTCAGGCGATTGTGTTAGATTATTGGTTACAAGGATTCGGGCAACGAAATGATCGATTGGGTTGCGAAGGGTGAAATCCTCCGAGGCGGTTTTGGGGACTGGTGGACGGGTTGGCTTTTTGTAAGCCCAGTGTTGGTCGTAGTTGCCACCTTCTTCGATCCAACGTTTTATGAGAGCGATTTGATCGGGTTTGAGGGAGTCTCCATGCTTAGGAGGTGGCATGAGGTCCTGATCGTCATCGGCAGTGATTAGATAAAAAAGTTCGCTCTCATCGACTTTGCCCGGAACGAGAGCCGCGTAACCACCGAGATCCATTCTTGAACCGTCTTCGGTGTCGAGACGCAAACGGCCGGTTTCCTTGGATCCCCCCTTTCGCTTGGTTTCGTCTGGACCGTGGCATTGGAAGCAATTTTGAGAGAGGATGGGACGAATATCCTTGTTGAAATCGACCGTATCCGCTTCGCATGATTGAATAGCGAACATCGCTAGCCATGTGCCGAGAGGTATCGTGACTGAGGATAGCTGGGGGAGGGGATTTCTAATCATTGGTCGGAATGGATCGAGTGATTAGCACACCGCCCCGGGCGTACCAATACGATTCAGTCAAAAGGGGTCTATGTGAAAAATACTTTCTAGGGCGGTTTTGGCTTCGGGGTCAAGAGTGGCGTTTTGGCAAGAGGCAGCGGCTTCGGCTTGGCTGGAAGTGCGGCAGCCTAGGATGGCGGCGGCGATTCCGGGGATCGAAGTGGTCCATGCGACGACGAGTTGTTGTAGGGTGAGTCCCTTGGTTCTGGCAAGGTCGTGGGCGGCTTGGACTTGCTGGTTGATTGAAGTTAGGAGAGGTTCTTGGAATTTTGGATCGGCTTTTCGGTGATCATCCTTCGCGAGTGACTCGACCCAAGCGGACGTGACTTTGCCGAGGAGTAAGCCTTTTTGCATAGGGCTGTAGGCTAGGACTTGGATGTTTTGTTCCCGGCAAAAGGGGACGATCGAATCGAGCAGGGCGGTTTTAAGGAGGCTTAGAGGAGATTGGAGCGTGTCGATGGGCATAATCGGCTGACAACGTTTCAGCTGTTCGACGCTGAAATTGGATACGCCTGCGTAGCGGATTTTTCCAGCTTGTTTCAGGTCGGCAACAGTGCTCCATGCATCTTCGATCCCTTCGTCGGGGATTGGCCAGTGGATTTGGTATAGGTCGATGACGTCCGTATTCAGTCTGCGGAGACTATCTTCGCATTCTTGGCGAATGGATGCTGGGTCGAGATTGGAACCGAGTTCACGCTTTTCATTCCAACAGCGACCAAGCTTGGCGGCGACGAATGGTTTTTCGCTCCGTTCGGCGAGCGCTTTGCCGACTACGGTTTCAGCAACGCCCAGGCCGTAGGCGGGAGCTGTGTCGATCCACTCGATACCGGAGTCGAGCGCTTTGTGGATGGTCGCGATCGAGGTCGCTTCGTTTTTGGGACCCCCAGCTGGCTTTCCAACGAGTTCCACCCATGGCGAATGTGCCGAGGCCGATTGAGTTGATTTCAGAATTTATGGGCATTTTCAGTACGGAGAGATTGAGAGGGCGCGGGAGAGAAAAAAAGGAGAACCGGTGTGGTTCTCCTTTTCGGAATTGGGATTGGCGACTAGTGGGCTTGAAGCCAATCGAGGACTCTCGGATTGAAGTCGTCGAGTTTTTCGAAGTGGAAAGCGTGACCGGCGTCGTCGTAGAAATAAGTGTCGCAGTTAGGAATGGCTGCGGCAACTTCCTGGCCCATCCAGATCGGCGTGAAGATGTCGTTCTTGCCACCGATTACGAGGCAGGGCTGGGAGATCTTTCCGAGCTGGTCGTAAACATCGTGGTTAATACAGGCTGCGGCTTGGCCTTCGAGGCCGTGAAGCGGTTGGGGACTCGGGCCGTTGGCGAAGCCTTGGCGCCCTTCGAGCAATCCTCCGTGCGATTCGTCGTTGTCCCAGACTGGCTTGGTAAAAATGAGCAGCTGTATCCATTCCATGAATTGGGCTGGAGAAAGGTGGGCGAAGCAGGCTTTCATGTGTTCGAAGATCGACTTGGCGTATCGGTCGCAGCGCGCCCAAGGACACATGAGCACGGCGCTGGTCACTTTTTGCGGATGGCGGAGGCAAAGCTGTTGGGCGATAATGGATCCCATTGAAACGCCGACCACGCGGGCGGATTCGATTCCGAGGGCATCCATTAGGCCTGCGTAATCGTCGGCCATCATGGCGCTATCGTAGTCGCCTTCGGGTTTGTCGGTGAGTCCGATGCCGCGATTATCGACGAGGATGCAGCGGTAGTTCTGGCTCCAGAGATCGGCATGGGCTTCCCATACAGCGCCGGGAGCGGTGATACCCATGATGAGGATTAGGGGATCGCCGCTGCCGCGTTCCTCGTAGTTCATTTGGATTCCGTTAGATTGAATGATTGGCATAGGGAATGAGAGAATGTTGTTTCGTTGAGGTGATGGTTGAATGAGTTCCTTGGATGGACTTTGGTAACGAGCGGAGCTTGGAAATTTGCGTGATGGCTATCAAGGCTTTAAATGACAAACTTAGACCGATCAGCAGTTTATCGCGAAATCGAGGAGTATATCGTGTTTTACCATTTTGCGCTTTCACTTTTATAAGAATCGCGATTGGGTGGTGTTTCGGATCTAACACGTGTAGGGGTTTGACTCGAATTTTCGTTTTTTCATTTTAGTGATTTCGCAATAATTTTCATGAAAGCCATCAATCGATTTCTTTTGGATAACGCTATCCGCATTGCTCAAAACCCATGTATCAGTCCTGACTTTTGTTTAGACTGGGATGAGTTAAAGGGAAATTTGACTTCTGGCGAGAGGGTCGTCGTTCATGAAAAGAGTGCATTTAATACGGCCGCAGGACAATGGGTTGTCGTCGAGGATATTAATGGGGATCACGCTTGGCGACTGAGCGGGGCGAGTGATGGTCTTGATACGGGGCTTTCGGATAGAGCGGAGATTGGAGGATTCGTTTATTTTCCAGCCAGTCTGGAGAACCTAGTCGCGATCAAGAATCGAGTCCAAGAGGTCAATCCAACTAGCGCGATTTTTCCGAGTGCGGGTGGCAATCTCGGTAAGAGTACGTTGGGAATCGGAGCTCGTTTCACTACTTTGCATTGGCCGGGAGTCGATTGGGCGATGGCTAATCTAGGTATTGGGATGACTGCCAATCAAAATAGCATTCCGCGGGAATTGGTATATGACGTAGATGTGATGTTGGCGGACGAGTTGGATACGGTACCGTTTCCGTTTATCGGAACGAATGTTCCTGAAGGACATCAGGGTCAATCGGTGGAGGGAATGAGTCATGGCTGCGTGATGGCGAAGCTAAAGACTGGATTTCATCAACGCGGGATTGCGTGGAGTTTCAATGCGGATCATCAGCCGATCGGCGGAAAATTCGATGTGAGAGAAGACCAACTGGTCACGGGGTGTTTGTTCGCTTCATACATCACATTCGATATATCGCCAGAGTTGGCGTTGACGGAGACGCTTGAGTCGGAAGCGGACCGACGTTCGTTTGTCGAATCGGAGATTGCAGCAGACTTGGTTTCCAATGTGGCTAAGCGGGTCAACGGAGCTGGGCTGAGTTTAGACCAGGCTGAGTTGGACGGATTGTTATGCTACGTGTGGCCGGCGATGAAGAAAATGAAGGTTCGCGATGAGAAGTATCGCCTAGCTCGCGAGGCGGCCTTTACAACGGAGGCGGGTTGTTCGTATTTACGCGAGTTGTCTATCGATGAATTGCCGGGACTGACCACGCCGGAAACGACGGCGATCATGTTGGCCTTATGCATCGAGATGGATATGCCGGTTCAATTTGTGGCCCCCGCATTTGGTTTTCAGAAGAACATACCGTTTCCGTGTAATGATCGCTTGCGCGAGTTGGCGACGGCGCAATGGGAAGTCTGCAAGGCTTTCGACGTCAGCATTGGTTTCCACTCTGGATCTGGGAAATCAGCCGAGAATTACCAGGTGATGGGCGAGGTGACTGGAGGGAATCTAGAGATTAAAACGAGTGGTCGTTACACTTACGAAATGGGGATCGCTTTGCACGGTTCTCCAAATGTAGAGGATCAGGCTTTGTGGAAGGATTGGCATGCGTTTACGTTGGAGCTCGCGGTCGCGGGCGCGTTCAGCGCGGAAGATACCGAGCAGAAGATGGCCCGTGAGTTCATCGTCGACGCTCTTGAATTCGAGAAGGTGTCGACCGATGTGTTCGAGTCGCCCGATTCTTGTCGTTCGGCATTGGAAGCCTTGACGCCGAACCCGGACCACATGTTTTGGTTCGAGTATAATTTCCTCTATGTTCTTGCGGCGGACGGTAAAGCCGAGAAAGCGTCATTGGGCGATCACTCGGCGGCAGGTTATCGTCAGCGGGAACGTTTTTACACGATCAGCGATGAGGGGCAATTGCGGTTTGCTCGGCGGGTTGCGGAGTATATCGTATTCTTGGCTCGCAATACGGGCCTGGCTAGCACGGAAACATGTGATGCGGCGAAGGATAGACTTGAGAATTATACGAGCTGGGAAGGGTTTCTAAAGGAGATCGCTGGTTAATCAAACTGACCGATAGTTTATAGTATTAAGTATTCATAATCTTATGGCATTTATCAACGACGATTTCCTTTTACAGAGCAATGCGGCGAGCGAGTTGTATCATAACTACGCAAAAAACGAACCGATATACGACTACCATTGCCATTTGCCCCCTAAGGATGTGGCGACCAATCGGCGTTTTTCAAATCTGGCTGAGATTTGGCTGGAAGGCGATCATTATAAGTGGCGGGCCATGCGGGCAAATGGCGTTGCTGAAGAGCTTTGTACTGGGGATGCGGATCCTTTCGATAAGTTCATGGCGTGGTGTGAGACGGTGCCTCATATGTTGCGAAATCCTTTGTACCATTGGAGCCATTTGGAGCTGAAGCGCTATTTCGGGATCGATATTTTGATTAATGAAAATACGGCCAAGGAAATTTGGGATACGACGAGCGAGCTTCTTAAATCGGAGTCGCTTAGTGCTCATGGGATCTTGAAGGACTTTAAGGTGAAGGTGGTTGGGACTACGGACGATCCGATTGATGGTTTAGAACATCACCAGGCTATTCAGTCGCTGGGCTTGGGTACGAAAGTGGTTCCGACGTTTCGCCCGGACAAGGGGTTGATGGTCGATGCTCCGGAAGCCTTTAATGCTTGGACGGATCGTTTATCGGAGGTTTCGGGAGTTTCGGCGGATACCTTCGAAGCGTTTCTCGAGGCGCTTAAGTCGCGTCATGATTTCTTTCATGAAATGGGAGGTCGTTTGACAGACCATGGTTTGGAGCGTTGCTTTTATGCGGAAACGAGTCGGAGCGCAGTCAGCGTGATCTATTCTAAGGCTCGCAGTGGTGAGGCGGCTTCGATTGAAGAGAAAGAGCAGTTTGCGTTTTACGTGATGCGCGAGGTTGGTCGTTGGAATGCAGAGAAGAATTGGACGATGCAGCTTCACTTGGGAGCGATGCGCCAGAACAATTCGCGTATGTCCCAAAAGCTTGGCCCGGATACGGGATTCGATTCTGTTGGGGATGTTCCGCAAGTCGCGAAACTAAGAAGTTTCCTCGATAGTTTAGAGCAGACAGGAGAATTGCCTAAGTCGGTTGTGTATAATCTAAATTGGTCTGACAATTACGCGGTAGCGACGATGCTGGGGAATTTTCAGGATGGAATCACGCCAGGCAAAATGCAACTTGGCTCGGGTTGGTGGTTTTCGGATCAGAAGGAGGCCATGGAGGCTCAGATGAACGCTCTATCTAATTTGGGGTTGATGTCGCGATTCGTGGGAATGCTGACCGATTCGCGTTCTTTTCTTTCGTATCCGCGCCACGAATACTTTCGGAGAGTGTTGTGTAATCTTATTGGTGCGGATGTTGAAAACGGAGAAATTCCCCAAGACATGGAATTAGTCGGTGGAATGGTACGCAATATTTGCTACGCGAATGCTGAGAGCTATTTTGGAATAACGCGTTAGGGTTTAGCCTTTGCAGAACCTACGCGAGTCTCTCGCTTAGCTACTTAGTGGTACAGCGTGGTTCTGATCGGCAAACGCCTGGTTTGAAAAATCTGTCCAAAGATTGGTTTTTAGGGAGAATAGAGGTCTTTCCTGCGGAATTTTCGTTACGTATGAGAAATTATTATCATTTCTCAGCATGCCACGTACTTTACTCATTTCCTTGGCCTGTTTAGGGCTTGCAGCAGAGGCTAGTGCCGCCGCCGAAAGGTCCGGAGACCGTCCTCTGAAGCGGGCTGCAACGATGCCGGACGCCGATTGGTGGAACCTGATGGATACTGGCCCGTTTATTTCGGACACTATGCTGAATTTCGGTCCGAAGGGAGATGCTGGTGTGCTGAAAGGGAGCTTGTTACACAAAGAGCGGGTATTGGGTTTGAGGGGATTTGATACATGGGTGTAGTGAAGTTCTTAGTTAAGGAATTTTAGGGAGATTTCCTTAGAATCCGCGACCTTTAACTTGGGTTTGGATACGGCATAGGTAGGTGTCGGCGGTGATGTAGAGAACGGATCCATCGCCGCCCCATGCGCAGTTGGCGGTCAGCTCACCCGTGGAGATTTGACCTAGAAACCTGCCTTTGGAGCTAACCACCATGACGCCTCCCATGCCGGTGATCCAGAGGTTGCCGTTCTGATCGACCTTGAGCCCGTCAGGATTGCCGCCGCCGAGATGACTGTGAGGTTTGGCATCGAATAGCAGCTTTCCTTTGCCGGTCGTTCCGTCTTTTTCGATGGGGTAGGCCATGACAATCGGGTTGTCGGGATCGGATTGGGCGACGTAGAGCGTTTTTTCGTCGGGCGAAAGCTCTACGCCGTTCGGGTATTTCAGCTCTTTAGTCAGCAAGCTTACAGAACCATCCTGCCCGAGAAGGAAAACGCCGGCATAATCGAGTTCGCGAGTGGGGTCATCCCATCTCAATGGTAGTCCGTAGATGGGATCGGTGAAGTAGATTCGACCTTCTTTGCTGATGACGAGATCGTTGGGGCTGTTAAATCGCTTACCGTTATAGTTGTCGGCTAGGGTCACTTTCCCTTCATTGAAAGTCATGGAGGAAATGCGGCGGTCGCCATGTTCGCAGGAGATGAGTCGGCCTGCGGAATCGATGGCCAATCCATTGCTACCAAGGCCCCTACTGTAGTGACCGATACCGGTGAACCCTGAAGGCTCGAGAAAGATTTCTGCTCCGATTCCTTCAGTCCATTTGATGACTTTGTTGCGATGTACATCCGAAAAGAGGAGGAAATTTCCTTCTTTGACCCAGACGGGACCTTCGCTCCAAGCGAACCCGGAAGAGAGGACTTCAATTTCTACACCGTCGGCGACAAGCATATCCATTTTATCATCGAATCGTAGTACTTCGCCAATTGAGGGGAAATTGACCGAATCTTGAGCGATAAGAAAAGAAGGGATTGCTATTATCGCCGCGAGGAGGGAAATCGATTTTGAAAACATATGGCTATAGAATAGGCTTCGTTTAGAGGGATGTTAAGTCAATTGTGAGCTCGAGGAGGCTCTTATGGAGGTTATAGAGAGTAGAATAGCATTTTCTCCTTGGCGAATGTTTGGTGTAATCCTTAAAGAATGACTCATTTTTAAGTACTCGATGTTGGTTATATTGCTACCAGAGAGGTTCTCCCAAGCCTAATTAATGAACAACAGATCGTGATGAAGACTGCCTATAAATCCTTTACTGCGATGATCGTAATTTTCTTTCGGCTTTAACTGGCTCGGCTGCTTCGATGGCCGATGTGGTTAAGGCTCAAGTCGTCATCAACAAAATCAACGAGGTTGTGGAAAAGTATCGTGAGATGACTATTGAATTGGAAGCGCCTGCATCGTTAGATGGCTCGAAAGGCAAGTTCATGGTTCCGTTTGCCAATGACAGGGAATTGACGGAGTGGGCAGAGAAGGCGTTGAATGCGCAAGGGGGTGCTGCGGTTAGCGAGAAAGCAGGATCGGCTGTTGGCAAAGCTTTAGGTTCGAAAATTCCGTTTGGCGGATTTGGCGGTGGTGCGGCCAAGAAAAAGGGTAAGCAAATGGGAGCGGTTACGGCTATTGGCGGTACGGCCTTTATTAAGAAGACTGACCGTTCTTTGAATAGCGCAGATGACTATATCGTGTATTTGCAAGTCCAGCACAGCGGAAGTGTTGAGTACCAAAAGGCATAGCTTCGGCTATGGCCCTTTATCCAGAAATGGAAGGTCGGACGGATATCGCGATGAAGAAAGCATATAAAAAGGCGGCCAAAACGGCAAAGAAGAAATAGAATTGTTCGCCCACGAAGTGATTGGACTTAGTTGTGAAGCTATAACGATCTTATAAGCAGTATGAGGTTTTATAGATCTGATTCTCTCGGTGCCTACGTGTCCTTCGTGGTTTTTAAGGGTTTAGGTTTAGGCGCTTGAGCTTTGGGGTGTGGCGATCGCTGGGGAGAACCCGCTCTTACCAGTTTTGGGCAAACGGCCGTACTGGGATTTGGTCGACGAAGGGGCAGTCGGTTCGTCGGAGTTCAGCTAAGAGTTCTTGTCGGAGTTGAGCGACTGTTTGTTGGTATTCAGGATAGAATGCTAAATTAGTCATTTCGTCGGAATCGGCATTTACATCATAAAGTTCGTCGATTTCATCTGGGATGAGGTTGACGATGTATTTATAATTGTCCTTTCGGTACGAAACCCACCAAGGGATTTCGGAATTTCCGTCTTCAGTGGATGGCAGTGTGTTTGTGTCCGCTCCGTAAGAGCGAGCTGTGTAGGCCATTAAAACGGTGTGGTCGCTCTCAGCCTCTGGATTGTTCAAGAGCGGCGTAATGTCGCGGCCATGCATTTTCCAGGGCATTGCTACACCGGCGAAATTGAAGAGCGTTGGTACGAGATCTTGGCCTCCGACGGGTGTTTTACAGACTTGGCCTTCGGTGATTCTTCCTGGGAAGGAAATGATGAGAGGACAGGATATATTTGCGTCGTAAGGAGCGATCTTATGCTGGAAGCCATGCTGGCCCCAAGCGAATCCCTGGTCGGAGGTGAATACGATTAGCGTGTTGTCGAATTGTCCACTCGCTTTGAGGGTTTCGACGAGGATGCCGACGGATTCGTCCAGGCTCATGGCGGTTTCTTGGTAGCGTCTGGAGCTTTCGAAGAACTCGCCGCCTTTTGGAGGACGGTTAGTGTAGAGTTTTCCGTCGCTGGCTCGTTTCCAGGCTTGGCGTTTTTTGACGTACTGGGGCTTTCCTGGTCGATGGCCAAAAATGTCGGTGGGTAAGGGTATGTTTACCTTAGGGTCGATTGTTCCTTCGTGACGATCGGCGGGGGTGAAAGGGCCGTGGGTTCCGGCGAAGCAAAGCCAAAGAAGCCAGGGTTTTTTGCCATCTCGTCCTTGGCCTTCGATATAGTTGGTTGCCCACTTGGTGTAGTTGTCAGTGGAATAACCTTTGGTCATTTTAGCTTCGCTACCGTTGAAAGAGATGAGTTGGTTATCGTAGTAATTACCCGAGTTCTCGGGGAATTTGGGGCGATTCCATACGATTTGGTGGTCCCAATCGCGACCGTAGCCTGTATCCGTGCCGGTGTGCCATTTTCCGATATGAGCGGTGGTGTATCCAGCTTTCTTGAAAGAAGACATCCAGAATGGCGCTTTTTTCGGATCGTATTCGCTACCTGGATAGTCGCCTTCCATGCGCATCGATTGTACTCCGTATTGCAATTTCCCGGTCAGGAAGGTAGCTCGAGCGGGCATGCACCATGTGCCGTTGTAGGCATGTTTGAAGCGAACGCCGCTGGATGCCAGTCGATCGATGTTCGGCGTGTCGACCCATGGTTGAGATCGTTCGTAGCTACTGACGGTCCGGTCGGATTGATCGTCCGTGTAGATGTAGAGGATGTTAGGTTTGTCCGCTACTAATGATCGAGAAGCCAGGATTAGGATCGCAGTGACGATCGTCAGGGAGGCGAAGAGCGACCGCGATCTATTGGAAGATTGGTAGGGAAGCTTCATGGGATGTCGGAAGAATTGTGGCTCGGAGGTGCTATCTGAGCCTACTGTTCGGATGTGCTATGCTCAGACTAAAGCTCTGAGCTGCTATAAAATACTAAACCATAGGGAGAATCGCGGCGCCGATCATGCAAACGGCGAGACCAACGGTACCCATAATGATTCCCATTATGGTGTTGGTCTTGAGCATTTCCTTTTCGGTCAGACCGCTCATCTTGGAAATGACCCAGAAGCCGGAATCGTTCATCCAGCTGATAGGTTTCGATCCGCAGCCAATTGCGAGAGCGATATAGATTGGGTGATAGCTTAGGTCTTGAGCGGCGATGATGGGAGCTACGATTCCGATTGCAGTGATCATCGCGACCGTTGATGACCCTTGGGCTGTCCTTATGAGCATACAGATGAAAAATGCTAGAGGGATCAGGCTAGATTGGACGGCAGGCATTAAATCCTGGATAGTGAAAGCGATTCCCGTTTGGCGGAGTACATGGCCGAACGTACCGCCAGCGGCTGTTATCAGGATTATGATGCCGCCGCTAGAGAGCGCTGACTGAACTTGGTCTTTGATTGGTTTGCTGGAGGTGTTGGAGCGGAGGAGCAGGACCATCGCGAAAATGGCGGAGATCGTCATCGCTATGTTCTTGTCGCCAAGGATCTTCATGATGGAATTCAATGAGACAAGAGCCGCGGATGGGGCTTCGCTTGACCCGAGGATCATTGCTATAACGGTCGCTCCCCCCATCAGAACTACGGGCAATAGAATTGGAAATAGTGAAAGGCTCAATCCGGGCAATTCGGATTCGTCGCGGTTCGCAATCGCTTCGAGATCCTTTTGAGTTAATTCTTCCGAAGCCCGTAAAGGGACTTCCCAGCGACTGTTTGCGTAGAGAGCCCAAAGATAACCGGAACCGACTGTGAAGATGCCGACGCAGATACCGCCAATCATCATCAATCCAATATCGATACCCATCTCCGCTGCCACGAATAGCGGTCCGGGAGTGGGTGGCACGAGAGAGTGAGCCATTGTTCCACCGGCGATAATGGTTAGCACGTAGAGCAAGTAGTTCTTGCCGGTTTTTACCCGCATGGCTTTGCCCAGCGGTATGAGCAGGTAGAATACGGTATCAAAAAATACGGGAATACTTAGGGTGAATCCACTTCCGATGAAGGCTAGAGGGAGGCGTTTTTCACCAACGGCCTTCGCTATGCTAAGGACGATGCGTTCGGCGCCGCCGCTGTCCATGAGGCATTTCCCGATAATCGAGGCCATAGCGATAAGCAGTGCGATTTTGGTGAGTGTGCTGCCCAGTCCGTCGGCGATTCGTTGTCCCCAGTTTTTCTTCGATTCTTTGTTGGACGCGGCGAGTTGCGTATCATGGATGATGCGATCGGAAGTTTGGATACTCGTTCCGGTTCCGTTTATACGTAGTTGGGCATTGAATAAATCCTCCTCACCTTGGGATTCGGTTAAAACGATATCGCCCGAGCCAATGACTTCCAGGATCCCTTGGGGGTTTTCTCTAAGAATGCTCGATCTGCCTTGGATCGGTTTTTTCTTTAGGCTGACCGAATTGCCATCGGCTTCGACGATCTCGATTGCGTAGGTATTGAGCGAATACTCGAGTACCTTTTGCTGGGAAGTCAGGATGCTTACGCAGAAAGCGGCTAGGATGAGGGCGAGAAATGCGTGCATTCGCAAAGCGAGAATTCCGCTTACGACGATTCCCATTCC
Organism: Opitutales bacterium; assembly: GCA_018700525.1. Lineage (GTDB taxonomy): Bacteria > Verrucomicrobiota > Verrucomicrobiia > Opitutales > Opitutaceae > Pelagisphaera. The sequence continues at coordinate 39,749 of JABITN010000136.1, read as the reverse complement.
AATTAGAGCGATAAGGAGAGGATTCATAAGTCCTGGTGGGGTTGAAGTTGGATTAGATGTTCGATTCTCGAGGCAAAACCCGAAATGAATGAAAGCCAAGGTTTCTTGGTTTTCGGCGAATGTCGAGCGAGAGATTGGATTGAGGAGGATTCGAGGATGTCTTTGTCCTATGCCCTCTGGGCTGAAAATTGATAAAACAGAGCAGCCACACGAGGGGGTGTCGCAGACTGCGTTCAGTTGAATGGCGTATCCTACTAATAGATCTGCGATTCATTGGGTGGTGGATTCGTCGTGAAGGGCTGTTTACGGTTACCAATAATTGGTTCGCAATTCCCGTTTCGCCCATTTTGTTAGGGGCTGTTTTTATTATCCTTCTTTCAAAATCCTTTAATTAATATGAAACGTAATCTTTTGTCTTTCGTCTTTTGTTCGCTAACCGTCTTTTTGGTGGGTAGTCTTTCGCTTCCTGCCCAGAGTCGAAAATCTACGATTTGGGAAGAACGCGCAGCAGAACGTTTCAAGCCAATCAGTCGGGCGACCAAGATGGAGATTAGCCAGGCCCAACCTTCGAAGTCGGGATTGAAGAAGAAAAAACTGAAGAAGCCGAAGCGCATGTTGGTTTTTTGGCGCAGCGAGGGATTCATCCACACATCGATTCCAACGGCTAACTTCGCGTTGCAGGAAATGTCCCGCAAGACGCATGCATTCACCGTTGAGCTGGCAGACGATTATAAGGTTTTCAGCAAGAAGTATCTGAAGGGGTTCGATGCGATTCTTTTCAATAGCACGACGCATTTGAAATTCCCCGAAGCAAGTCAGCGCGAAGCGGTCCAGAAATTTGTCGAAGGTGGCGGGGGATTGATTGGCATTCACGCAGCCAGTGACAATTTCTATGAGTGGGACACCGGAGTCTCGTTGATGGGGGGACAGTTCAACGGTCACCCTTGGGGAGGCGGCGGAAATTGGGCATTCAAGCTCAACGATTCCGAGCACGTCTTGAACCAGGCGTTTGATGGGAAGGGTTTTTGGCACACGGACGAGATTTATCAGTACAGGCCTTCGAATTTCGAAGGAGAAAGCAATCTGCGCATTCTTGTGAGTTTGGATATGACCAAGGCTGCGGTTAGCGATCGATTGACGGATCCGAAGAGCGTAGAAAAGTTCGGCAAGGTTTACGGACCTGGTAAACGCGAAGTACCCGTTTCTTGGGTACGTGAGATCGGCAAGGGTCGACTGTTCTACACTAATTTGGGTCACCGCGAAGAGACTTACGAGAACGAGGCTATTATGCGGCACATATATGACGGGATTCTTTACGCCCTCGGTTTTGTGAAAGCCGATGCAACTCCAACGTCCGAAGCAGGGTCTTTGAGAAGCGCTTTGGCTCCGGTTGCCGTGGTTGAAAAAGCGGCAAAATAAGCCTTTATTCCCTCCGGGTAAATGCCTCGAAGGGTGCTTCGTCGCTACCTCTGAAATACCTCGGGGCTTGCCCCGGGGATGCTTTATTATTTGGTGGCGGAGTGGGTCGGCTCAGCCTGTCTTACCGAAGTAGCCTCAGGGGAAAACTTTGAGTTCTGCCGGGGACTGTTACTCGTCGCCTTCTTCGCCGTCGATGTAAAATTGTCCATAGGGAATGTGCTGTTGGAAGAAGATCGGACCGCGTTCTCCGCCGGCATCGACGAACCAGACTTTTCCGTTGTCGTCTTGGGTGAGTCCCCACTGGCCACCATTTGGGGGGATTTCTTCTTTTTCGACCGTACCGTTTGTGAATCGAAGGCGGTATTCGTTGTAGGTGGTGTAGAGCCAGTTGTCTTGGGCCCAGATTAGGCCACTGGGTTGGTGTTCGAGATTGCCGCCGTGCGGGCCTCCTTCGAACCAGAGATGTTTTTCGTCCGATATGCCGTCACCGTCTGTGTCGCGGTAGGCGTAGAGGTCTAGAGTGTTGGTTTCGCCAATGATCACGCGATCGTCGAGAGGAAGGACGATGCGAGGCAAGAGGAGGTTGTCGGCGAAAATGGTGTGCCGGTCATATTGTCCGTCGCCTGTTGTATCTTCGTGCATCGATACGCGGCTGCTAGGTTCGAACTCGCCAGTGGAGTCGGCGTCTTGCATATAGGTCCTCATTTCGGCAACGTACATGCGACCATTGCCATCAAAGACGGCGAGGATGGGTTCTCCGATATGAGGTTCGGCCAGAACGAGCTCGAGGTGATAGCCTGCTGGCAATTCGATGCCCTTGATAGCTTCCTGTGGGCTCTGGCTGATACAAGGGCCGCTTTCAGCCTCGGGGGAGACGAAACAATACTATTTGGCCGAGCATCTCTTTGGCAAGACGGAAGGAAATTAGCGGTGTTAAGTTGATAAATTGATCTGGCCATGCGGTATGTGCTTGTTCCTGGCATAGGGTCACCTTGAAGTAAAACTGCTGTGTTATTTGAAAACCCAACACGAGTCCCTCGCGAATCTGCGTTTTGAGTTAAGCTGTAGTGCGGTAGGCCTTGAAATGCTAGTCGTGGCGTTCGATTGCGGAGGTCGTTACGATACGAGCTATGGTTTGGCTGCAAAGGGGAACGGCACTTGAATTGTCGGCTCGGTAGGATGCGTAAACGGTATGGGAACTGGGATCGATGGAGTTAACGTGAATCGATGTTTCGCGGGTTGCATCGTGGACTTCTTGTAAGTCGGCAGCTGCATTTGTTCCTACGATAGAAATGGACGGATTGATTCCTAGTTCGAGAAAGGGAATTGCGACCTGTAGCAGCGACGAAATTTCGTTTGTTTGCGATGTCTTATTGACGACGAGAATATCCAATCCACCGAATGTTTCGGTGGCCTGTTCCATGGCAAGTCTGAGAGCATTGGTGTCACCGATTGAGCACGCAAGAGCGAGGCATGCGGGCGAGTTGAATGCCGATACGATTTTCGGGTCACGATCCAACGCGATGACTGCAGCGCCTTGAGCGAGGAGGGTGTGGACGGAGGTCACCCCTAGTTTCGATGCGGCTTGAGTTACCAAAGCGATTTTTCCTTCGAGGGGAGCAGAGCCCTTGTTGGATTTCAGTTTCGCTTGTTCGAGTTCCCAATATTCAACTTCGAATACGTCGCTTTCGCTGAGCGGCGCCCATCCTCCGAGCGCCTGGCTCATTTGGACGACTTGGGAGGTGTTGATTGCGATGTCGCCGATGACCGAAGCGTTTTTGGCGTTGAGGCCGAATGAAAGGATGCCGTGTCCTGGCCAAATTGCCCAGCGCGGAGCTTGGTCGAGGCAAGTCAGCCCCTCGCTAGCGTTGCGCTCGAAATAGGCACGGTAGTCCGTTGCGTATGAATCGAGAGCTTCCAGGGGATCACCGTCTAGGATCGCGGGAATGCGTTTGGCGAAAATCGAATGATCTGGAGTCAGCGGTCCCTGAGCGGCGAAGGAGGGTAGGTCGGGTAAGTTGGAATAGCCGACCGCTTCGGGGCTCCGGTCGCATTGGGCGATGATCGGAAGTCCTCGAATTTCGGATACATTTCGACGTATTAAAGCAAGTTCCAGAACGCTGGGCTTTCCCTCGGCAATTGCGGTCCGAGTAGCATTTTTGTTTTGGAGGTATTCTTCCGCTTTGTTCACTAAGTTGATCATTCGCTCGTATGATTCTCGCGCGTCATTGGAGAAAGTGAATACACCGTGATTCATGAGGATCATTCCTTCGTAAGCTTTCCAGTCCACGTTTTGGGTTAATTGGTAAACCAGCTTGGCTAGAGCGAATCCTGGCATGACGTAGGGGATGACGATGACGCGGTCGCCATAGAGCTTTCGTATGCGTTGCTCGCCGTCTTCGGTATTGCAGATGGCGATCGCTGCATTGGCGTGAGTGTGGTCTACGTAGCGGAAGGGGATAAGGGCATGGAGAATGGCTTCGACTGAAGCATTGGGAGCTTTCGAATCGAGCAGCGCGATACGTTGTTGCTCGACCATATCGGAATCGGAAAGCGAGTCGAATTCAGCGAGGCGTTTCAATACGTCTAGACGCTCTGGGGCGAATCCCTCTTTTTCGATGGTTCCTAAATCCCAACCGCTTCCCTTCACGAATAAAGCTTCGACGGAGTCTCCAAAAAAATCGGATGTCGTCATTTTGACGGATGTGTTGCCTCCGCCGTGAAGAACCAGTTCTGGTTCCTGTCCCAGTAGTCTGGATGTGTAGACTCGCATACCCTGTGGGTCGTTGGCGAATTGGGCAGCTTCATTTTCGTTCCAGCGATTCTTCATTGGTCAAAATTCCTTGGTTGGATTGAAGGATTGGTCAATCACGAAGCTTGATCTTGGGTATTGGGTGGTGGCGTCATGAATTACGTAGGGCGGGGTGACTTACGATAAACTCTTCAAATGCATCGCCTGGGGCGTTGCTTTTCATCTATAGGTATTGAAGTCCACAGATTGTGGTCATCAATGGAAGCTATATGAGTGCTAGAACGATATACCCAGATTGTCCGACGGAGTTGAGCGAGGAACAGATTTCCGCATATTGGAGCGATGGCTTTTTGGCATTCGAGAATGCTTTAAGTCCAGCTGAGGTGGAGGAGTCCCGTCAGGGCTTGATTGATATTGCCCGGTCTTTTGCATTTAACGATGAAGTGGCCGAGTATCGGCCCATGACTGGCGCCGATTCGAATTATGGGGGCGCTTCGTTTCGGTCTAGGAGCAGCAAGTGTTTCGTTCAATTGGAACCCGGATACGAGCCGAGTCCGGATAAATTGGATGAATTGGTGCTAAACGTTCGCAAGACGCAGGATTTTCAGGATGAGGCTCCTGTGTTTAATCGTATATATACCTCGCATCCCCGCATTCAAGGAGTCGTCAGGAGCTTGCTTGGTCAAGCGGTTGAGCGTTATCAGACGATGGCGTTAGTGAAAGCCGCTAATGGTGGAGTTGAAAAACCGTGGCATCAGGACAATGCGTATTTCGCTGTTGAAAATATGGATCAGGTTATCGGTACTTGGATTGCTCTTGATGATGCGACGGCTGAAAACGGCTGCATGCGAGTGGTGGCGAAGGCTCACAAGTTAGGGCCGTTGCGTCATCATCATACTTTTGATTGCGAAATAGTAACGGGTCGAATCGATCCAGCCTTGGCGATTCCGGTTGAATTAAAGTCAGGCGGCATGCTGGTTTTTCACGGGAACCTACCGCACCAGACTCCTGTGAATTCGTCGTCCAATTGTAGACGGGCGTTACAGTATCACTATCGCAGTACAAGCAATTCGGTTATTTCTAAGGATGCGTACTACAAGGTCTTCAAGGAAGCGGATGGTACGCCCGCATCGTGCAAGGCCGCCCTGCCGGAACTTTTCTAAACTTGGCGGGAGAGGGACTCCGGCGCTAGTCCCGCGCGTAGCTACTTCTCGTTTCGCTGGACGGCGTTGCCCAGCCTTGTCGCTAATGAGCAGGGATGAAGCTATTGTTCCCTTCCGAGCAGGCTTTTGATTGGGTTTCGAATTCCAATGTGGAGTGGCCAATTTGGAAGCGCTCTTTCAGGAGAGCTTTGATTTCCGATTTAATCGTGTCCTGTTGAAGAATGCTTTCGTCGGATATTACAATGTGGGATTCGAAAGATCGATGATGCTCGTCGAGCTCCCAGATATGGATGTGGTGAAGTTCGCAAACGCCTTCTATATTTTCGGCTTCCGTTTTTAATTGTTCGAGATCGAGGCCTTCGGGGGCTGCTTGCATTAAAATCTTGGATGTACGTTTAATGAGGCCGATGGACATGTATAGGATGTATCCAGCGATGAGCAGCGTGAGTGCTGGGTCGACCCAATTCCAGGAAAGCCAATACACGGCGGCTCCTCCTGCCATGACCGCGAGCGATGCAGTAGCGTCAGTGAGGTTGTGAAGGAAAGCGGCTTTGACGTTGAGGCTACCTTTGGACATCGCCCAAAGCAACCAGACCGTTCCGAGGTCGACTACGAGGGCGACGCCTGATGCGGCCATCATCCAACCTCCCAAAATAGTTTCTGGATTGAGGAATCGGATGACTCCTTCGTAGAGGAAATAAAGTCCGATGAGAATGAGAGCGGTAAGCTGGATCATCGCTCCGATGAGCTCGGCTCGTCGATAGCCAAACGTGTATTCTCGGTCTGCTCCTTTGCGGGAAATTCTTCGAGCAATGAAGGCTATGAGGAGGGCTGTTGCATCGTTTGTGTTGTGCAAGGCATCAGCCATGAGGGCTGTGCTTCCGGCAATGATGCCAGCCGTGAATTCGAAAATGGATAGACCGAGGTTGATGACGACAGCCCAGAGAAGGCCTCGATCGGATGTTTCTTCGTGAGAGTGATGATGGTGACTCATTTTGTTCGGTTAATAATTCGAGTTTTTGCGAGCATGGCGAATCGAATACGCGGCGATTGATTGAAATTGGACGGTTCAATGCAGTTGCTCGATTGCTTCGATTACCCCGTCTTCAGCGTTAGCTTCGGTTCGAATGAAGAGTTCCTGGAGGCCTTTGGCGGTTTGGGTGACTGCCTTGAGGCCGCCAGACTGTTTTCGTTGGATCTTAACGGCTCCGGTGCGACTGGTTTTGCCGAGCGATTTTCCACCATAGGAGCGTCCTATGATGACGCCGATGACTCCCTCTATCGCTTCGATCTTTTTCATGGCCTGGTGGCATTCTTTGGATGTGCTTTGATGTCTTCCGCGCGATGGCATAGGAGAGTGAACGTTGAAAATGATATATTGAGACGAGAGAGAAATGGAGCCGGGGGGCTCGGTTGCCCCAGGAAACTTATCAGGCGGTTCGAGGCCGTCGGACTCGGATTATTCATATTCGCATTGATTCTCTAGCCGTAGAGGGCTTGGGCGATGGCTACCCAGAGAGGTATTGAAATGATACATACGATGTAGCACATTACGATGATGGTGCCGACACGTTCGGAGTTGTCGCTGTAGCTTTTACTTTGAAGAATGAGCGAGGTTGCCGGAGCAGATGCGGCTTGCAGGATGAACAGCAGGATAAGAATGGGGTCGGATCGCAGCCAGGGGACGAAGGCCATTATTCCAAGGATGGTGGCGGGAATGAGGAAGAGCTTTTGGAGGATGACCAAGCTGCCCGGTTTAAGGTAGCGGCGAAAATTGAGGTTGAGGCTGCCGAGCGATGCACCGAGCGCGAAGGTTGCAATGGGAATGGCGCCTTCGCCCAGAAAGGAAGCGGTTTCGGTAATTACGCTTGGTACAAAGTCGCGAAGGTTAGTTATTACTAGGGTAAGGGCTATGATGTTAGCGTAAATCGGAGGACTGAGCAGCCTTTGCCATTTGAAAACTTCTCTCGTTTCGCGGCGTCTGAGGTAGTGTTTCCCGATTAGCCAAAGTAAGGGGTTGTTTGCGAGCAAGATGAGGAAACAATAAAGGGCGAATTGATCGAAGTCTTCTTTGAGGATAATCTTGCCTATTGGAAGGACGAGGTACGCCGCGTTTTGTAAGAAGGCTAACGGGATAAGCTCGCGGCGGGCCTCGCCTGCCTTGCAGAATAGGATCTGGGCGATGGACCAGCCGATCAAAAGAAGAAGCGTTGCCGAAAGAGGTAGGAGCCACCAACCTGTGAATTCCGAAGGTTGAAAGCGAACGACGATGTTCGAGAAAATGAGGCAGGGCAGGAAGACGTTGATGACTACATCGGAAATGAGTTTAACTCCTCCAGCTGGGATGATGTTGCGCCTAACCAGCCATCCGGCGAACAGCATGACGACGCCGATCTGGGCTACGGCTTCGAAAACCGTTATGAAATTACTGAATAATGTACTCATGCTTTAGAATCGGGGAGTTTGGGGAGGGAGTCTGGGTTTGGCAAGAGCAGTGGGAGAGTGGCTTGTTACGTGCCGCGATTTTCTCGCATCGAGATAAGTCGAATTTCCTACGCTTCGCTTTGAGCTGGACGGGGGATGAGGCTTGTATCAGTTGTTGCGGTTGAGCCATGAATGAACCGAGATTTCACACAATTAGTCTAATGCTCCCTCTTGAACAGTCGGATGACGAATCGCTTTGGCGGGAAGAGGCTGCTAAGCAGTTGGAGATCGACGCTGCCGCTATTGGCGAGATTCGTTTGAAGAAGCATTCTATCGATGCCCGCCGTGCGCGTATCAAAGTTCAGCTCCGGCTAGAGGTTTCCGTTGGCGGTTCTTTGCCTCCTGAAAAGGAGTATTCGCCTGACTATCCGGATGCTAGCAGCGATGCGAAACGCTTGGTCATCGTCGGGATGGGACCGGCTGGAATGTTCGCGGCTTTGAAGGCGATCGAGCTTGGCTGGAAACCGGTTTTGCTTGAACGGGGAAAAGACGCGATCGCTCGTCGGTTCGATTTGGCACCGATATTACAAGAAGGACAGGTTGGCGAAGATTCGAATTATTGTTTCGGGGAAGGCGGCGCAGGTACGTTTTCCGATGGTAAGTTGTACACCCGAGCGACCAAGCGAGGTCCCGTCCGCAAAGTTTACGAGACGTTTGTGGAGCACGGGGCTCCGCCTAAAATACTAATTGATGCGCATCCGCATATCGGTTCGAATTTATTGCCGAATGTCGTGCGTTCGATGCGTGAGACAATTTTGAAGAGCGGAGGCGAAGTTCATTTTGAAGCTTGCGTGGAAGGTTTGATTCGCGATGCGGAGGGTAAGCGTTTGCGAGGCGTGTTTACCCAAGATGGTCGTGAGTTTGTGGGTGACGCTGTGGTTTTGGCGACGGGGCATAGCGCGAGAGATATTTATCGCCTATTGGTCAAGGAGGGTGTGCGGCTCGAGCAGAAGCCATTTGCGATGGGCGTGCGAATCGAGCATCCTCAGGCATTAATCGATAGTATCCAGTATTCAATTAAGCGAGTGGCAACGCGGCACGCGATGTTACCGGCAGCGAGCTATAGTCTGGCAACGAAGATTCTTGATCGAGGAGTCCATTCGTTTTGCATGTGTCCAGGCGGGTTTATCGTTCCGTCTGCGACGGAGAATGATGAGGTCGTAGTCAATGGCATGTCTTTGGCGCGTCGCGATTCGCCGTTTGCGAATAGCGGTTTCGTGGTAACCATCGAGCCGGAAGACACGGAATATTTTCAAGAAGAGCATGGTGTTTTGGCGGGTATGGCTTATCAAAAACAATTGGAGCAAATCGGTTCCCAAGCTGGCGGTGGCAAGCAAAAGGCTCCTACCCAGCGGATGCGGGATTTCTTGAAGAATCGAGATTCGCAAGATTTGCCTGATACGAGTTACGTTCCCGGTTTAACTCCAGCTCCGATTCACGAGCTGCTTCCGAGGGATATTGCAGTTAGAATTCAAGGAGGATTGAGGGAATTCGGAAAACTGATGAACGGATTCGTGACTCAAGATGCGATATTGGTCGGTTTTGAGACGAGAACGAGTTCGCCCGTTCGAATACCTCGAGATTCGGATACATTGGAGCATCCGGAACTGGCTGGTTTGTATCCATGTGGCGAAGGGGCTGGTTTCGCTGGCGGAATCGTGTCGGCGGCATTGGATGGAATGCGTTGTGCGGAAGCAGCGATTGGGGTTACTGAATAATCGCGTCGAGACGTCGTGTCCCACCTGGAATGGGTTGCCAGGCTCGTTTCTTTTTAGAGGTTGGCGTTTTTTTGGGCCCAAACAACTGAGGTGTGGCAAAATCCACGGGAGTCCCGCGTGCAGCGAAGTCGTAGCGCGGCATGGTTTTGGATGGTTTTTCAGCCGGGTTGACGGGTATACCTCTGTGCGTATGCCCTAGGTTTTTTGAACGACCCTAGGCTTTGCTAAGCGTGAGAGCGCGTGAAGACGGGTTGGTTCTCCTCGGAGCGTTTTGAGTCGTAGCGGTAACGATCGGCTTTGAATTCGACGATTTGTTCTGAGCTATCGATCCGGTTTTCGATGACCCATCGGGTCATTGCTCCGCGGGCTCGTTTGGCGTAGAAACTCATGACCTTGTAGGTCTTTCCGTCGTTTGAATCGAGAAAGCGTGGAGTAACGATTCTCGCTTTAAGCGTTTTGGGTTTGATGGCTTTAAAGTATTCGTCCGATGCTAGGTTGAGTAGCGTTGGGTTGTCGTGGTTTTTGATTTCACGATTGATGAAGCGGGTTTGAGTATCTCCCCAAAATGCGTAAAGAGAGCGTCCGTATTCGTTTGAGAGGGAGGTTCCCATTTCTAGTCTATGAGGAGCAATAAGATCGAGTGGTTTGAGAATTCCATAGAGCCCGGAAAGTATGCGGAGGTTGTCTTGGGCGAAGGTTCTGTCGCTGGGTTTCAATGATGAGAAATCAAGGACTTGGTAGACGTCGCCCATGAAGGCGTAGATTGCCTGACGAGCGGTTGCTCCAATTTTTGCGGGGGCTTTCCACTTGCGATATCGATCGACATTGAGCTCCGCTAGGTTGTCGCTGAGCGACATCAGAGACTTTATATCTTCGTTCGTTTTCGTACCCAATATTTGGATTAGCTTTCGAGATTGCGACAGAAATTTTGGCCGGGTGAAATCAGTGCAGGCACTGGGCGTTTCGAAATTAAGCGTTTTGGCAGGCGAAATAACAGTGAGCATAAATAGAGGGGATTGTTTTGGTCTAGCTTGATTGTTCGGTTGGAGAAAGGCGGACGGCGATAATGCAAACGTCGTCTGAAAGTTCTTTTGCTCCTGCGACTTCTTTGAGTTCTTCGGCGATGGCGCGAAGTTGCTCAGGCAATTCGTCGCTTTCATGGTCGAGCACTGCTTCTTCTAGGTTTTCGACTCCCCATTCTTCTCCGCTTTTCGTTTTTTGTTCAATGATGCCGTCTGTGAAAAAGAGAATCTCGGTCATGTCTGTAAGCAGGAATTGATTGGAGTTAAATATCTCTTCAGGAATGAGCCCAAGTGCCGGGCCGATTTTTTCGACAGGGCAGAGCTCGAAGTGAGTGCCGGAGGTGTCTTGTACGCGCCAAATGGGGGCTAGGTGGCCGGCGTTTGCGAGACGAACTTCGCCATTATCAAGATCTATGACCGTATATAGGGCAGTAACGAACCGTGGAAACCTCTCGTCTTCGGCGAGGGCGGTGAGTGCTTCGTTGAGATGTTGGAGGACTTTGTCGGGTTCACCGAGGAGGACGGGCGTTTCGAGCATTAGACCGCGAATGAGCATTGTGACAAGGGCGGCTTTGATGCCGTGGCCCATGACGTCGCAAACGAGAATGCCGAGTTGGTTTTCGCTAATCGGGATTAAGTAAAAGAAATCGCCCGCGAGGTGATGGCTCGGCGTGTAGAGATAGCTGGCTTCAAGGTTCCAACGCTTACCGCTTCGCTTCAACATCGGACGGTCGTCGAATCCCATGGACATGAGTTGCTCTTGGAGTTGGCGAGCCACGAGCAGTTCGGTTTCGAATTGCTGATTTTTCTTAGCGAGCACTTCACCGGTGGCTCGAGCCTGCTCTTCAGCGTGCTTTTGTTCGGTGATGTCGTGGGTCATGCCTACGATGCCTTCGGGTTTGCCGTCTAAGCCCATGAGGGGAACTTTTGAATTGAGTACCCAGCGTTGTTTCCCGAGGAGGCTTTGACTAAACTCGAGGTCGTTTATAACGGGTTTACCGGTTCGGATAATTTCTGCGTCTATGTCCTCGATCCGTCGGGCTTGATCGTTGTCGCGAATTTCCGAGAGTTTTTTGCCGACCACTTCTTCCCGCGTTTTCAGGTCGAATGCTTTTCGGTATTCTTCGTTGATCATGAGGAAACGGTCGTTGGCGTCGCGCACGAAGATGCGACAAGGCATGATCTTTATTATAGCGTCTAGAAGATGATGCTGCCGATCGAGTTCGAGTTCAGCACGTTTTTGGTCGGTAATGTCGCGGGAGAGTCCGAACGTTCCGCAGATATCGCCGTTGAGATCGTATAAAGGCAGTTTAGTGGTGAGTACCCATTTTTCTCTACCATCGCTGTGCAGATCTCTTTCTTCTCTGAAATACCAGCCCTGTCTGGTTTTGATGATTTCTTGTTCGGTTTCGAATTTTGCCGTAGCGTATTCCTTTTGGAATTGGTCGAAATCAGATTTGCCGATCGCTTCGTCGGGGTGATTGAACCCGAAAAATTGGGCGAGGGAGTGGTTGATACAGGTGAATCTACTCCGCCGGTCTTTGAAGAAAACGTGGTCGGGAAGCGATTCCATCAGTTGCCAGAAAAGAAGAGTCGATTCAATCTCCCTTTTCTGCTCACCCTGTCGCCCGAGGGTGTGGGCGGCTTCGAGAGCCTTGCGTAGATCCGCAACAGATATGTTTTCGAGTGTTGCGTCGTCGTCGCTCAAATCGACGTTCAGCGTTTCTTGGCCGATCGACTTAAGCGCGTCAGAAAGCTCTCTGGGTGAGTCCATGATGTCGTAAATTAGCGAAGCTTTAGCGTTAGCCAAGCTAGGATTTGGATAATATCGATCTATCTTGGGTTTGAAAGTAATTCTTAAAACCAAGGCGCTTCACGAAACCTTGTTGCCGAAACGGGTTGTCAGGCTGGTGCGAATGGGCTTGGATTTCGAGGAGTGAGTGAATTATCGAGAGCACGAGTTTTGCCGTGGACGAAGGGCGTTCGGCTGGTCGCGTGCGATGTCAATGGCTTGATGGCGGTGGAAAAATCGGCGGGAGTATTGTCGCACCCGAATAGAAAGAGTGATTTCGGCAAAGCATTGCTCGAGGCCGATTACGATGACAAGAAACAAGCTTATCGAATTGAGAGAGAAGAGGATGGGCCGCGTTGGGTTTATTTGCTAAATCGTTTGGATTCGGCGACTTCAGGGTTGGTTTTGCTGACGACGAACGCGTTTGTGAGAACCGAAGTATTGAAGGCCTTCGAGAAGAAGCAGGTCAGGAAAGTTTACGCCGCTTTGGTTTTCGGTTTTACGCGGAAGGGACCGCCGGTTTGGAAGGATCGTTTGACCACTAAGAAAGCTCAGGGCGGTTTGCGGGTTTCGGAAGGCAGCGGATTGAGCGCGGAAACGCGTTTGGTGGCTTCAAAGCAGATTCCGGGAATGCCAGCGATGAGCCTTTTGACATTAATGCCGCTAACCGGGCGGACGCACCAGTTGCGTATTCAAACGTCGAAGCGTGGAACGCCGATCGTGGGCGACCGAACCTACGGTGACTTTCAGAAGAATAAGTCGATTGCGAGTACTCGAGGAATCAAACGACTTTGTCTCCATTGCATGGAGACCGAGATTACGTATTCGATCGGGGGGAAGTCCGCTAATTTTTTAGCCAAGTCGAAGGCTCCGTTTTAGCATTTCTGTCATCCCTTCCTGGCATTTCATAGGGTGCTTTTCGGGAAAAAAGATGGCTCTTTCCGTCTTCGTTTCACTACGTCAAAACAAACTCTGGCCAAAGAAGGTTGTGCAACTGACCGAGGAGCCCCATATGCGTTGTAAGCTGACTGCTATTTGCTTGCGTAGCGAAACTCTCTGCGAACGCGAAGGAGCGAGGACCATGTATTCTCGGATTGCTTTTGTATGGGGATTAGCGATCGTTTCGGGAGTCATCTCAATTGTATTATGAAAAAAACTTCCCCTATTCTTAAAGTGGCTCACTGGTCGGGAGCCGCTGTTTTGTTTGCCATGATGTTGTGTTCTTGCACGTCGAGCTCGAGTGATTCGGAAGTGAAAGTGATGCTGCTAACTGGGCAGAGTAGCATGTATCACAATTGGAAACTGAGCAGCGCTTTGATGGAAAAGCACCTGGCTGCAGTGAATCATTTCGAGGTTTCTACGGTTGTCTCGCCTGCTCAGGGAGAGGACATGTCGGGATTCCTGCCGGAATTTGATGGATATGACGTGGTGGTTTTAGATTACGAAGGCGATACCTGGCCTGCGGCGATTAAAAGCGCTTTGGAGAAATTCGTTGGGGATGGAGGCGGATTGGTTTCCGTGCATGCGACCGACAATGCGTTTGGCGATTGGCCAGGATTCAACGAGATGATTGGCGTTGGCGGTTGGGGTGGTAGAGGCGATGGTTTTGGCCCGAAAATTCACTGGTTCGAGGGCGGGATGAAATTGCTGCAAACTCCTGGTTCGGCCACCCACCCGGCGAAACATGATTTCGAAGTGGTGACTCGAGCCCCTGAGCACCCAGTCATGAAGGGACTTCCTGCGAGTTGGTTGCATGCTCATGACGAGATTTACAGTCGCTTGCGCGGACCGGCTCAAAATGTGACGATCTTGGCTACGGCGAGTGCGGATCCGGAGAAGATCGCTCGAGGAACGGGTAATAACGAGCCGATGCTGATGGATATTCGTTACGGCAAAGGACGCGTTTTCCATACGACATTGGGGCACTGCAACAAAGACGATGATTTAAGCGTGAAGGCTCTAAACTGTGTTGGTTTCATTGTGACGCTGCAACGTGGTACGGAATGGGCAGCTACTGGCACAGTGACGCAGAGTATTCCAAGCGATTTTCCTGGTTCGGACGTAGTATCGGTGCGCTAGGTCTAGAAGGAAACGGCTCGAAGCCTGGAATATGGTTGCTGGGTCAGCGATTGCAGGCCCTACGATTGTGTTTGGGAAATTCCCTTATTGCTTTCTTCGGGTTGCGAGAGAAGATGCCAGTTCGATGAAAGATCAGCTTAAGCACCTTCACCAAAAAGCTCGGATCGCCCGCGATGCGAGTGCGACCCAAGCTTATGGGGCCGCATTGGCTGCAATTCAGGAGGGAGAGGTTCGGGCGAACCAGGATTTCGACGAAGCGAAGATGTTGGCAGTAGTCGAGAAAGAGGCAGGAAAATTCAAGGAATCTTTCGATGCTTTTGCGAAGGCAGGCCGAGATGAGCAAGCGACAGAGCTGAAGGCATGCATGGAATTACTAGTGGCTTTATTGCCTTCCAAATTGGATGAAGCGGCATACCCGAAATTGGTTGCGAATGCGATCGAAGCAACGGGAGCGACATCGATGAAAGAAATGGGGTTGGTTATGGCTGCCTTAAAAAAGGAGCATGGATCCTCTTTGGATATGCGGTTTGCTTCGGCGGCCGTAAAAAACACTTTAGGGTAAATTTGGGAGATTGCAGCATCCCTGGGTTTTGGGCAAAGACACTTCTAGTTTTCTAGAATCTCGACTTCATACCCGTCTGGATCGGTGATGAAGGCCATTTTCAATCCGCCTGAGGTAAACTTTGTTTTCCAGTCTGCGGGCCAAATTTCTTCGCCATTGTCTTCGAGCATTTGGCTGTATTCGACAATGTCGTCTACGCCTAGGCAAGTATGCATGAGGTCTTCGGGGAACTCGACCTTGAAGTCAGGAGAGTGGGTGAGCTCAAGAGTGTGAGCGTTTCCAGGAAGTTCGAGATGAACGATCTGATTGCCTGAAGGACTCTTGTCGTTGCGTTTGAGAACGGTAAATCCGCAGTTTTTGCAGTACCAATCTATGGAGGCTTCCAGGTTGCTAACGCGAATTCGTGTGTGGAGAAATTTAATCATAGGGCGAGTAAAGCTGACCGGCCTGATTTGCCAAGCGAGAATCCGAACGACTTGTAATTGAAAACTGACGATGCTCGTTGTGCTCTCCGGAGATTTTCCACCGTAACTAATTGAAGCGAGCTAGAGTTGGCATGATGGGGGGAATAAAATAGCATATGAATAAACCACTCGTGCTTATCATCGCATTATCGGGAATCGTTTGGCTCGTTGGACAAGAACGGGAGCGTAGAGGACCCGGGACAGGGGGACGACCAGGACCAGGTGGTGGGCACCCTCCACTCACGGAGACAGTGGATCTCGCGGATGCGGACTCGAAGATTTACGTGGAAGGCGAGTTTCGCTTCATCGAAGGGAACGGCGTGCCAGATCATGATCACGGCGAATTTCCTAGGAAGGGCAATCGGCATACGATCTTGCCGCAGGTTTACAAATGGCGTGTACCGGCTAACCATGAAGTGGCGATGAAATTGACGGAACTGGGCCGTCGCCCATTCGGTACTGCCCTAAATGGGATTCCGTTCGATCCAGGAACCGCTGAATACTGTAATATGACCGGGAATCAGGTTGGCGTTTCGAAGTGCTCTCGGGGCACATCAATTTAGGCGTCGATGATAATAATGCGCATGTTCAACCGACCGGAGCCTATCATTATCACGGTCTGCCAATCGGCGTAATCCTCAATCGAGGATCAGGCGATCGAATAACCATGGTTGGCTATGCAGCTGACGGGTTTCCAGTGTATTCTAATTACGG
Source organism: Opitutales bacterium (assembly GCA_018700525.1). Taxonomy (GTDB): domain Bacteria; phylum Verrucomicrobiota; class Verrucomicrobiia; order Opitutales; family Opitutaceae; genus Pelagisphaera. The sequence continues at coordinate 23,580 of JABITN010000136.1, read as the reverse complement.
CAACGAAAAATAGGATGATCCGAAAAGCGGTTTTGTGAAAACGAAATCAAGCTGGTCGACTGAAATGGGAACTCGACCGGAGGAACCCGAAGGGCCGGTAGGCGCATTCGACGGTCGCTATGTCGAGGATTATGAATACGTCGAAGATCAAGGAGACTTGGATGAATGCTAGGGACGATTCGGTCTGACTCCTGAATATCCGGATGGAATCTATCATTGCTACATCACTGAACGATTCCCGTTTGTCCCACGTAAACCCTAATAAGAGGTTTTCGACCAGAGGAGCTGGAGGACCGTCTTCTAGAGGTCGGTAGAGGATGTTGAGCAGCTCGCGAGGGGATCGAGCCCTAACTGTTAGATGGCTTTGGGTAGAGGGCGTTTTATTTTGCTGATCGCCGTCATTATGTTGTCGGCGATTTGTTGGTAGCGCGCTTTTCCGGCGGCTGTACCAGGATCGTAGTCTTTGGGCTGTAGGGGTTTTCCGTATACGATGTGAATAGCAATGTCGAAATTGGGGAGTTTAGAGGCTTTGGAAAGTGCTTTGTGCGCATTGAAAATGCGGCAGGGTACGACCGCAGCTTGCGATTTGGCGGCGATGAGGCCGATGCCTGGTTTGGCGGTTTGTAAGTTGCCGTTGGGGCTGCGGGTGCCTTCGGGGAAGAGCGTAAGGACGCCGCCATTTTTGAGAGCTTTAAGGGTGCTCTTCATGGCTTTGATATCCGATGCTCCATCACGGTCGATGGGGATGGCTCCGACTGCGGTCATCCAAGTAGTGCCGAGGCCCGGTTTCCACAGTGTTTTGCGAGCGAAGTAGGTTACGATGCGAAAGACGTTACAGCCTAGCAGTGGCGGGTCGAGGTGGCTGGCGTGATTGGAAGCGAGGATGATGGGACCAGCGGAAGGAACGTTGTTGAGTCCTTGGATGTCGCCTTTAAGAAGAGTCTGATAGAAGGCTCTTATTATCCAAAAGCTAATCCAGTAGATTTTTTTGTCGAATTTCATGAAGAGCGGATAGAGTCGATCATCGTGGCGACTTTTTCGATTACTTCGTCTAGCGACAATTCGGAGGAATCTACAAGAGTGGCTCCTTTGGGCACCTGAAGGGGAGCGGCTTTGCGTGAGGAGTCTATTCGATCGCGTTTTTCGATGCTATCAGATATGCCTTCTTTGGCTCGGCGTTGGGCGCGTTTTGCGGGGTCCGCGTGCAAATAGAGGCGCAGGTCGGCTTCGGGAAAAATGACTGAACCTATGTCCCGGCCTTCCATGACAAGTCCGTCGAATCCCCGATCGCGGGCCACGTCGGCTAGGGATCGCTGGTAGTCGAGGAGAAATGAGCGCAGTTTCGGAAGAGCGGCATAGTGAGATACGTTGTCGTTGACCGCTTGGCTGCGTATCGAATGATCGGGTACCCAATTATCGATAGTGATCGAAGCGGTATTGTTGGAGAGCATCGTGCCGAGCTTTAGAGATGCCAGTCCGTTCTCTAGAGTGGAATCGTTGCTCGGTTTTATTCCGGCTTCCATTAGTTTAAGGGTCGTGGCTCGGTAGAAAGAGCCGGTGTCGACATGCATTAGGCTATAGCGTTCGCTGAGTCCGCGCGAGGTGGAGGATTTACCTGCTGCGGCTCCGCCGTCGATAGCAATGATGATGAAAGTTGATTGAGTCACGGATTTATGCTGAGGTTTTGACTACCTGAATTATTTGAATTTAAACGAATGAAATTGGTGGATTGCGAGAGTTGTGGAAGTCCTTGTGGATTTGGTAGCGGCCGATCTCCGAGCGCCCATTGAATGATCTGATTGTTCAATTCTTTTAACAATAATGGCCGCTTGGAGATCGGCCGCTACCATTTGAATAGCTCAGAGCTTTTGCTGGGTATCTGGGTGCGTTTTATTACCGGGTCGCATTTGTTGAAGCTTTTAAACTCTGCTCTCGGGCGGATTCGAGGACGTCGAAGTAGTTGGGAAAGGTTTTACGGCAGCAGAGCGGGTCGGCGATTTGTATCCATGCTTTGCCGTTTTCAAATGGGTCTTGGCAACCGAGGATAGCGAAGCTCATCGCAATACGGTGATCCTCGAATGTATCGATGGTTGCGGGTCGAAGTGGCGCGGGTGCGATTTCGAGGGAAGCGCGTTTGTCATGCGTGTGCTGGCCTAGCCGCTTGAGCCCGTCGACCATCGCCGCGATACGGTCGCATTCTTGGTGTCTCGTGTGCTCGATACGTTCGATGAGAGTGGCTTGACTGGCTAAGGGAGCGATTGCGGCTCCGGTCATGAAGGTGTCGCTGAATGCGTAATAGTTATCGCTGAGCGAACCGAGGCGTTTGTTTGCACGATCGAAACTGATGGTGAGCGAACGCGAAGTCCATTCGAGGGTTGCTCCAGCGTTCTCGGCGATTTGGGCGAATGCGATGTCGCCTTGCATCGAGTTTTTGGTTACGCCGTCGATTTCAATCGTTCCGCCTGTTGCGAGGGGAAGGGCGATAAAATAGCTAGCAGCTGAGGCGTCACTCTCAATCGCGTAGTTGCTTTTTGGAGCGATGTAGGAGCAGCTTCTTACTTGGTAGGCCGATTCGCTTGAACTCAGTTTGTCGGCTGGAATGCCGAAGCTTTGCATCATTTTCAGCGTGAGATCAATGTATCCGCGACGAATTGTCGGATTGCTAAGAGAGATTTCGATGTCGTTTTGGGCGAGCGGTGCAGCTATTAGGAGAGCTGAGACGAATTGGCTGCTCTCGGTGGCGTCAAGGGTGGTCGAAGCGCCGGAGAGTCCGTGGGGACGAATTCGGATAGGGAAGAATCCGTTGGTCGTTTCAATTTCGCACCCGAGAGCTATGAGCGTGTCGGCTAGTTTTTGGATGGGCCTGCGCCGCATTGCATCGTCGCCATCGAGCTGATATTCACCTCTGTTGCGAACTGCTAGCATTGCCGTTAGGAAGCGAGCTGAAGTGCCCGAGTTTCCGATGTCTATATTCGCTTTAGCGTTTGGAATCTCTCCTGCGCATCCGCGGACGCGTATGTTTTTAGCCGATACGTTGGCTTCGATCTCGAAGCCCAGAGCGACGAGGGCTTGAACCATGATGTCGGTGTCACGGCTAAAAAGACAGTTTTCCAAGAGAGTAGAACCTTCCGATAATGCAGCGAGAATGAGGGCTCGATTAGTGATGCTCTTCGATCCGGGGACGGATACTTTCGCAGCTGCGGGTATAGTGAAGGGAGGGACTGGATAGGGATCCTGCATGAAAAATAGAAAGGGCGCTAGTCGTCTAGGGAATCGCGGAAGGCTTTTCCGTTAGCGAGTTTTACTAGCGTTTCGAAATCGTTTTGGTTTGCGATGACCGAGCGGAGCTCTTTCAGCTCCTTCTCGAAGCCGTCGATTGATCGGAGAATTTCGGCTCGATTTTGCGCGATAATTTCCAGCCACATGCCGGGGTCGCCTGAAGCGATACGGGTGGTGTCTTTGAGTCCGTTGCCGCAGAACTTGGCTGCATCCGGAAAATCACTCGAGAGGTGAGTCGCTAGAGCGGAGGCGAGCAAGTGGGGCAGGTGGCTGACGTTGGCCACTATGGCATCGTGTCGTTCCGGCGTTTCGGTAATCGTGAAAGATCCCAGGCCTTGCCAGAATTCGGATACGGACTGTATGGCCTCGGGATCGGTTTCTTCGAAAGGGGTGACGAAGCAGACGCGCTCGACGAAGAGGTCGGAATTAGCGTTCTCCATACCGGTTTTTTCTGATCCGGCCATGGGGTGGGAACCGACGAACCGCCCTTGGGAGCCGAGGGCGGCGGTGCAGGCGCGACTCAGCTCGCTTTTAACGCTGCCGACATCGGTGACGATTGGATTCGAGTCGAGGTGGGGAGCGATAGTCTTGGCGAGCTCGATAATGCGTTGGACCGGGGCGCAGAGGATTATGAGCTCGCTGCCGGAGCAGGCATCTTCGATACGTTCGGGCGCTTGGTCGCACCAATCGGTCTGGGCGAGTTGCTCGCGTGCCTCGGGACGCCGGGTCCAAACGGTAATCCTTTTGGCGAATCCCCGGCTGTGGGCTGCCATGCCGATGGAGGCACCTAGTAGACCAGGCGCGATGACTGTTATTTTTTCGAACACGAAGGAAAGATTCAAAGACTTGTTTGGGCGAGGTCCAGCAAGCGTTTGAATTCTTTTGCGTCGACGGGCATCACCGAAAGTCGGGAATTGCGAACGAGATGCATGGATTGGAGCTCGGGATCGGCTTTGATCTTTTTCAAGGAGATCGTTTGGGCAAGCACTTTGATCGCCTGTAAATCAAATGCCGACCAGTCGCCCTCGGCGGCCGTGGGGTCTGGGTAGGCGGGTTTGGCGACCTTGGCGAGGCGAACCAGCTCTTTGGCTTTGCCACTGTGGCAAAAGAGAACGAGGTCGTCTTTTGCCATTTGCCGCATGAAGTTGCGGGCTTGGTAGTTGTGGACGCCTTCCCAGATGGTCTTTTTTTCCGAGACGAGTTTTTTCCAAGGGTAGTTTCCGGTTCTTGCTTTACGAGCCAGGAGTGCATGGTAGCGTTCACGCTCGAATGCGATTAAGCGATGGACGAAACGCCAGAACAGACTGAAGCAGCACGCAAAGCCAAACGGGTTATTTATATAGCGATGGTGATTTTTATTGTTCTCCCGATTGCTATTTACGTGATACGTTTAGGAGAGTGAAAAAAGGCCCAAGTTACGCCAGCAAGGGCTGGCAGCGACGCTTTAGTCTGACCTGTTGCACTGTGTATTGGGTGCTAGAATCTTGATCTTGCCATCGAGTGAGTTCGCGGTTCTATATACTGGGAGGTCCGTTTGGGAATGTTCGAGTTTGGATAAACGATAAATCAATCTTAGTTATTCGCATCGTGATGGTGCTCTTTTGCGCGAGCGGTGGCTTGGCGGCTTCCTATTTGTTTCCAGATATTTCCGGGTCGACTGGCGGAACGGTTTCCGTGAAGATCGTCAAATTAGGCAAAGCAGACGGACAGGGCGTCGGTCATATGGATGATGGATCGATGGTTGTGGTAAATCGCAGCGTGGATCTAACCGGGACGAATGTGTTGGCTGAAGTCGAAAGCATCATTCCGACAAGTGGCGGACGGATGGTGTTCGGTATACTCTTTGGCGAGGATAAGTAAGTGCGGAGACAGGGCCAAAGAGTGCTAGAATTATTTTCCCCACAGATTAATCGGATTTCCTCAGATGGTGCGAGGCTGGGTTAATCGCGTGGATGAAATTGCGTGCCGAGACTTCTCGGGCCACTTTTTGATGGCTACGAGAGCACTTCGAGTTCGGTTCTTGGGGTAGATGCTCTAGTCAGCCTTGGGCTTGAACTGGAGTTTGCGGGATTGGATCGCGTCAACTAGGTCGGTCTTGAAAGCATCGAGGGTCATAGTGCCGCGATCGCCATCGAAACGGGAACGAACGGATACGCTACCTTCTTCGGCTTCCTTGGCTCCGACGATCAATACGTTGGGTACTTTCTCAAGTTCGGCTTTGCGGATTTTGGCTCCTAGCTTTTCGGCATGGAGGTCTGCCGTCACTCGAATGCCCACGGCCTTGAGTTCAGCTAAAACGGTTTTGGCATAGTCAGAGATCTTGTCGCTAATTGGAAGAATACGTACTTGTTCAGGTGCCAGCCACGTCGGGAAATCGCCGCCGAAGTGTTCGATGAGGAATCCGATGAAGCGTTCGTGAGTACCGAGCGGAGCGCGGTGAATACATAGCGGCGTCTCTTTGGTGTTTTCACTCGTAGTGTATTCCAATCCGAAACGAGCCGGAACGGCGAAGTCGACCTGATTGGTGGCGATGGTGAATTCGCGACCGATGATGCTCCAGACTTGGACGTCGATTTTCGGGCCGTAAAAGGCGGCCTCGTTGGGGACTTCGACGTAGTTGATGCCCGATTTTTCGAGAACGTCGCGTACCATATTTTCGGTTTTTATCCAGAGTTCGGGATTGTCTACGAACTTCTTGCCCAACTGCTTGGGATCGTGAGTGGAAAAACGCATCAAGTACTTGTCGAAGCCGAAAAGCTTGAAGTACTTAAGGTACATCTCGTTGACAGCATTGAATTCGGCTTCGAATTGTTCGGAGGTGCAGTAGATGTGGGCGTCGTTCATCTGCATCGAGCGAACGCGCATCAATCCCATGAGTTCGCCGGATTGCTCGTAGCGGTAGCAAGTGCCGTATTCGGCGAAACGCAGCGGCAGGTCGCGGTAGCTGCGGGGAGCTGCGGAAAAAATCTTATGGTGGTGAGGGCAATTCATCGCTTTGAGGAAATAGCGGACCTTATCGCCGCCAGCTTCTTCCTCGAACTCCATTGCCGGGAACATTGATTCTTCGTAGTAGGGGAGGTGCCCACTGGTTAGATATAGGGATTCTTTGGCTATGTGCGGTGTGCGAACGCGGTCGTAGCCTGCTTCGAATTCCGTTTCCTTGGCCAGCTTTTCGAGTTCCTCGACGAGCACGGTTCCCTTTGGCATCCAGAGAGGGAGGCCGGGACCGACTTGTTCGGAGTCAAACGTGAAGAGCTGCATCTCTTTACTGATACGACGATGGTCGCGTTTCTTGGCTTCCTCGAGCATTTCGAGGTATTCGGCCAATTCGTCTTTGGTGGCGAAGGCTGTGCCGTAAATGCGTTGAAGTTGCTTGTTGTTGGAGTCTCCGCGATGGTAGGCTCCAGCGATGCTGAGCAGTTTGTAGGCTTTTACTTTCTTAGTGTAGTTGACATGGGTGCCGGCGCAGAGATCGAGAAACTCGCCGTTTTTGTAGAAAGAGATCGCTTCGTCATCGGGAATGTCGTCTAAACGGCTGAGCTTGTAGGTTTCCTGGCCGAAATCCTTGAGCATTTGGATGGCTTCGAAGCGAGGCACTTCCATACGGATGAACTTTTGGTTCTCCTTGATGACTTTTTTCATTTCCGCCTCAATCTTCTCGAGGTCATCGGCGGTGAATTTGTGATCCAAGTCGAAGTCGTAATAGAATCCCGTGTCGGTGGGTGGGCCGATGTCGAGCTGAGCTTCCGGAAAAAGTCGGAGTACGGCAGCAGCGAGTATGTGCGCCGACGAGTGGCGGATTTCTTCGAGAGGAGTCATTTGCGCTTTCATTATTGGAAGGTGGTTTGACCGCCAATTTTCACGAATAGGATGAAATGTGAACCACGAAATTCGTTTGATAGTATTTCGTGAAAGAAAGGAGGTTGAAATCCGCTATGTTGGCAAGCGGCTTTTATTTTGATGAAAATCAGCTGTGAAGTGGCAGGTTTTCAATATTTCCGATCAAAACTATTAAAATTTTTAAAAAATGTTGGTTAAGACGTTATCAGCTGAAAGCCGAAGTTTTTGACGTGATCGTCTTTGTTGAGTGCGAGGACATTGAAAACTATACGTCGGAAAGCCTGTAGTGCATCGACTTTTGGAAGGTCTAGTTTTTCGATAACTTCGAAGAGGTCTTCGTACGAATGCGAGTTCACTCCGAGCGCGATGCCGCCCAACCTTATAGCTGCTCGATTTCGAACCCGTCTTTGCTGTCGAGAATTTTATAGCCTTTGGATTGGAGCTCGTCGCGTACTTGGTCCGCGGTTGCCCAGTCTTTAGCTTGCTTGGCATTCCAGCGTTGTTGAGCGAGGGCTTTTATCTCTTCAGGTGCCTCGACCTTAGGCTTCCCAATGACGATTTGATTGAGATCGTAGCCGAGGGCGTATACAAGTTTGTGGTACGCGATGGCGAGCTCTTGAGCGGATTCATTATTGAGCTCCGCGGTATTGGTTTCTTTAATCGTAGTGAATATGGCTCCGAGCGCTCCGGCGATATTGAGATCGGTTGAGAGCGTCTGCCAGGCTTTGGCGAGAGGACCCCAGCTGTCTTTACTGTGCTTGCCTTTGTCGATCGCCTTTAGGAGAGCAGTGCGTTTGAGGCCGGCAGCAGAGAGGGTTTCGTCGGAGAATTTCTTAAGACGGACGAGGGCGCTTTGGGCAGCGTGCAGCGAGTCCATCGTAAAGTTGATGGTCTGGCGGTAGGTGCCGCTGGTGAGGGCGTAGCGTAGAGCAACGGGAGTGAAGCCTTTGGCTTCGATATCGTCGACGGTGTAGAAATTATTGAGGCTTTTGGACATTTTTCCGTCTTCGACGAGAAGATGTGCGCAGTGTACCCAGTATTTGAAGAATTGGGTGTGGTCGTTGCAGGAGCATTCGCTTTGGGCAATTTCGTTTTCGTGGTGGGGGAAGACGAGGTCTTCGCCGCCGGAGTGAATGTCGAGGTTATTACCGAGGTACTTCATTGCCATGGCGGAGCATTCGAGGTGCCAGCCAGGGCGGCCTTCGCCCCATGGGCTGTCCCAGTAAACGTCGCCGTCGTTTTCCTTGCGACTTTTCCACATGACAAAGTCGGCCATGGAGTCGCGTTCGTATTCATCGCTGTCGTTGGGCGATGCATCGGCAGCGGTCGTGGTGAGTTCGCGTTCTTTCAGGCGAGAGAGTTTTCCGTATTCGTCAAATGATGACACGCGGAAGTAGACGCTGCCGTCTTCGGTTGTGTAGGCGTGCCTCCTTCGCAAGAGGGCGACGATCATGTCGATTTGCTCTTGAATATGATCAGTTGCTTTGGGCTCGATCTGTGGAGAGAGCATGTTGAAGCGTTCGCAATCGGCGTGAAAGACACGAGTCCAGTGTTCGGTGACTTCGCCGAGCGATTTGCCTTCTTCGAAGGCGCGTTTTATAGTCTTGTCGTCGACGTCGGTAAGATTGCGTACGTGGAGGACTTTATAGCCGGCTACTTGTAATGTCCGTCTCATTACATCTTGTGAGAGGAATGTACGAAAATTTCCGATATGCGCTTGTGCGTAGACAGTCGGGCCGCAGCAGTACATGCCGACCACATTGCCTTTGGTAGGTTCGATGGGTTCGCTTTGGCGAGTGAGTGTATTGTGGAAAGTAACTTCTGACATGGTCATGTTTAGAAAATCGGTGAGCACTTGCTCGAATTGCGTCCTATTCGCGTTGCACGATTAGGCTACGTTTGTAGTTGGGCAACCTTCGTCTTAAAATCTACAGGCGGTTCGGATGCAGCTTTCGCAGTCTATTACAGATAAGAGCGATTCGGAATTGCGTATTATAGGGTTAGCCTGCATAGTTGTCTCGATTTTTATGAACGATTCGGATAACCTGGTTGATTTCAAGCTCGATTTAGCCCGTCGGCCAAGACGATTGCGCCGCTCGGCGGCAATACGCTCCTTGGTTGAAGAAACTCGCCTGGCGGTAGACGATCTGATCGCGCCGCTTTTCGCGATTGATGGAGACGGCGAGAAGGAAGCAGTAGGCAGCATGCCGGGCGTTTTTCGTCGGAACTTGAAGGACCTGGAGACGGAGTGTCGCGAATTGTCGGCTTTGGGCATTAAGGCCGTAGCTCTGTTTCCTAGCATTGATCCGTCGTTGAAAGATGCGGTGGGCAATGAAGCCAACAATCCCGAGAATCTCGGCCTTAGAGCGATCAAGGCAATTAAGGCCGCGGCTCCAGAATTACTGGTGATGGCGGACGTGGCTTTGGATCCCTATACGAGTCATGGCCACGATGGCGTGCTTAACGAGGCGGGCGACTATGTGTTGAACGACGAAACCGTGGAGCGTTTGTGCTCTATGGCGGTTCTGCAAGCACAAGCGGGAGCCGATATCGTTGCTCCGTCTGACATGATGGATGGCCGTATTGGAGCGGTTCGCGAATGTTTGGATGATGCAGGTTTTGAAAATACCGCGATTATGGCTTACTCGGCGAAATTCGCTTCGGCCTATTATGGACCGTTCCGTGAAGCAGTCGGTAGCGCTAGCGCGGGGGGGACCACGTTACTCGATAAGAAAACGTACCAACTCAGCCCGGCGAATCGCCGCGAAGCGATAGCGGATGCATTGTTAGATGAGGAAGAAGGTGCGGACTTTGTGATGGTAAAACCTGCTGGACCTTACTTGGACATTGTACGCGAATTGCGGAATGCGACCTCGCTTCCGGTCGCGGCTTATCAGGTTTCGGGCGAATATGCTCAGATCCATGCAGCTTCGCAATTGGGCTGGTTGGATTACGAGAAGAGCCGAGACGAATCCTTGCTAGCGATTAAGCGAGCCGGAGCCGATATGATATTGAGCTATTTCTCTCGAGAAGTAGCGCAACGGCTTAGAGGGTAGCCTGAGCGGCTTCGTTGTTGAATTTGGTAGCGGATGGGTCAAAGGCGAACGGGGAGTTCGGCTTTGTCTAGGTGGCGTTTTGCTTGCTCTATTGCGTAGGTACCGAAGTGGAAGATGCTGGCTGCAAGGACCGCATCGGCTTTGCCTTCTTTGAGCACGTCTACCATATGGTCCAAGTTTCCGGCGCCGCCTGAGGCGATCACTGGTACTTCGACCGATTCTGAAATGCGGCGCGTTAGTTCGACGTCGTATCCTGCTAGCGTTCCATCGGCGTCCATGCTCGTGAGCAGGATTTCGCCGGCTCCGAGCGAGACCGCTCGCTTGGCCCATTCGATCGCGTCAAGCGGCGTAGGGTTGCGTCCGCCGTGAGTGAATACGCGCCAACTGTCGCCGTCGCGTTTTGCGTCGATCGCTACGACGATACATTGGTTCCCGAACTTGCGAGCGGATTGGAAAATGAGATCCGGATCGTTTATCGCTGCAGTGTTGAGGCTGATCTTGTCGGCCCCGGAGTGCAGCATTTGAGTGATGTTGTCCAAGTTGCGAAGCCCGCCACCAACTGTGAGGGGCATGAAGCATTCGGATGCGGTTTGCTCGACGACGTGATGCATGATCTCCCGTTCGTCGCTCGATGCGGTGATATCGAGGAAAACGAGTTCGTCGGCACCTTGCTCGTCGTACGCTTTCGCACAGGCAACCGGATCGCCCGCATCGCGCAGTTCTTTGAACTTTACGCCTTTGACCACGCGGCCCGCGTGAACGTCAAGGCAGGGAATGATTCGTTTTGCGAGCATTCGTCTGAATTGAAAATTGTGGATTGAAGATTTCGAATTTAAAACCGCTGAATTAAATCAGTAATTTTCAATTAGTAATCCGCAATCAATCTACACCGATTCGCCGACGGAAATGATATCGGGATCGAACGATACGGATAGCTTATACGTTTGCCCCGGGCGCATGATGAGCGGGTGCTCGCGCTCCAGAGTTTGAAGGTAATGCAAGTTACCGTAATTGGTGCGATAAGTGGTGTCGTTAGTGACTACTTCGGTATTCTTCCAGGTGCCTTGAAAATCGTCCTTGAGCACTTGGCAGCGCAATCCTTCTTGGCCGAGCATTGGAGTCGAGTCGATGCGGTGGTGCGAGTGAGGCGCACCGATCGCCAACATGTAACGGAAATGATCCAGAGTGATCTGGCTCTTTACGGTGTAGCTGAATTCGCTTGTGATTTTGTTGCCAGCGAAGGTCCAGCTGACTTTGCAGGAACCAATATCGGTAACCATTTTCTCGTCTGTATTGATGAGATCAGGCTGCTCGTAGCGGAAGTAGAATGAACGCTTGAAGCCGAGGCCTGTCGTACATTTTTTACCGTAGAAAGCTGGGATGAATTTTTCGCCGCGGAAGGTGAGTTCCGGCATCATAATCGGCAAGTATTCGTTATTCGGCCAATCGAAGATCCCTGGCGAGTGAGGGAAAGGCAAACAATCCGCAGTGGTCTTCGAACCGCAGGAAACGAGCGGCATTTGGATTTGGAGACCGGAATCGACGTTGCGATAAAGCAAGAGACCTTGCTCCTTCTTGTTCGATTTGTCGAAGATGACGAAACGGCAACCGGACTTGAATGGCTCGCTACCAGCTCCCGGAGGGGCTTTGATGTCTTTCGACAGGCGAGCCCATTGGCTCAAGAAGCGAGCACCATCAAAATTGGAGAGGCGAGTCGTATGGCTCGTCAGGGCGGTACGTTCTTCGTCGCGAACAACGAGGTAGCCGTGTTCTTGATCGAGGTAAGTCGCGTAGAAGAAGTAGAAAAGGCGACGCAGGAGGTCGAAGTACTTGGTCTTGCGATCTTCGGGAACCCATCCGTCACGGAATCCTTGAAGGAGCAAACTGATCAAGTGCATCTGTCCGTAGGCGCCAGAGCCTTTGGAGAAGGCCCAACCGAGACCGTCTTCGCGGACGAGGTCGGGTAGCATCTTGATATATTTCTCGGCGTAGGTACGCAGGCTAGGAAGCTTGCGTTCGCGGAGGCCTGGATTGGAGTGCAGCTGAAGCGATTGGCGCGTAAAGACGAATGCCATGACTCCCTGGAGGGAGAAATCGCCGCCGATGCCGTCATTGACGTCGTCGAAGTAGCCGCTCGAGCTGGTTTCGCCGATACGATCGAGGAAGCGTTCGATGAGACGACCGGTTTCGTCTTTCTTGGAAAGTCCGAGGCTGAAACGGCATACCGCTTTGGCGATATTGAACGTTTGCCAGTGATTATCGTAGTCACTTCGGTTGAGTAATAGCTTGTCGAGACGTTCGCGAGTCTCGTCGACGAGACGTTCCCATACGGGGTTGCGTTCTTTGGAAGGTCCGAAGGATAGGAGGGCGAGCGTCGCATAAGCGAGGCCGTTTTCCTGTGGCGGATCGCGGAATACTTGCGCCGTGATACAGCGTGCGGCGAGATCGATTAGGTCCTTGCCGTCGATTTCAGTTTCACCAGTAGCGCGGTAGAATTCGCCGATGGCGAGGGCGGCATGACCGGATTCGTCTAAGCGAGGCGCTTCGCCTTCGACTGGTGTAATTGTTCCATCTTGATTGATGGAATCCATATTGTGGCTGAGCATGGAGCGAGCCATGTCGAGACACTGTTCTGAGAAACTTTCCATAGAGAGTCCTGTGTAAGGAGGAGCTCCTCGCTAGCTATCGAGGAGTGAGGCAGTCTTTTCTGCCAGCAGTTTAAGCTAGATCAAGCAGTAAGTGGGCAGAAATCGATTTAATTTCCAAAGACTAGCGATTGATTAAGTCGAGAAGCTCCTGGTTACTGTCGGTTTTACTGAGTCGAGTGAGCATCGTTTCGGTAGCGTCCTCGGTTTTTTGCTGAACCAGAGCGCGTCTGAAGAAGTGAATACCATCGAGAACGTCTTCGGGAATAAGGAGTTCTTCGCGCCTCGTTCCGGATGAAGCGATGTTCATGGCCGGGTAGAGACGCATCTCGGCGACCTTGCGATCGAGGACCATCTCCATGTTGCCGGTGCCTTTGAATTCCTGGAAGATCATATCATCCATGCGGCTTCCGGTTTCGATCAAGGCGGAGGCGACGATCGTCAGGCTGCCTTCTTCTTCGGTGTTCCGAGCTGCTGCGAATAGCTGGCGCGGTTTTTCGAGGGCGCGAATATCGAGACCGCCCGACATTGTGCGTCCGGATTTTTTGGAAGCGTTGTGCGCTCGGGCTAGACGGGTGATCGAGTCCATTAGGATGACGACGTCTCTACCGGTTTCCGCGAGTCGTTTGCCTCGCTCAATACAGAGATCGGCGATGCGGAGGTGGTTATGAAGCTCTTCGTCGTTGGATGACGCCCAGACCTCGCCATCTATATTGCGGCGAAAATCGGTGACTTCTTCAGGTCGTTCGTCCACGAGCAGGATCATCAAATGAATATCCGGGTGGTTTGCCGCAACGCCTTGGGCGATGTGCGTAAGCAAAGTTGTCTTGCCGGTGCGAGGAGGTGCGACGATCAGTCCGCGAGTTCCTTTGCCAAGCGGGCAAAATAGGTCGATGGCTCTAGTGGTCAGGCGCTTTTGGTCGGTTTCGAGCTTAATATGCTCCTCAGGTGTAATAGTCGTGAGTTGGGTGAACTCCAACTTCTTACGCCGTTCGTCGACAGACATGCCATCTACGGAATCGATGTATCGAACCTTTGGATTTTGAAAACGGGGATCTACAGTAGCCTGAGCGACAATGTAGCTGCCGTTCTTTAGCTTGAAACGCCGAATGAGCTCTTTTGGTATAAACGGATCAGTCGGGCGCTGGCGGCCGTTCTTGCTAAGGTCGAGCAGTTGTCCGGTCTTCTTATCAGTGATTTCCAGGACACCTTCTACGGTTACTGTCTGTTCTTTTTGTTGGTCTTTGTCGTCAGCCATACGCTTAGCGTTTGAAAGCGGGTGTAAGTTTTTACGGTTAGCTATTGTAATTAATTGCGGATACGAACGCGGTAAAATACCATGTTCGCATGGTTTCGTGAAATCGATTTGATCAGAAATGAGATTCTGATCACAGATCCGAAGCTTGACCCTTGTTTGCGATCTTGCTGGTATCCGGCTTTTTAACCCCCCGTTGATTTACTAATATAAACCAAAGAAAAGTTGTGGCAGACAAGATTACTTCAGTAGCGAGAGATGGTGAAAAGATTTCGCCTTCTCAGGAATTCAGAAAAGAGACTGCCGTTCAAAGTATGGCCGAATACAAGAGGCTTTACTCGGAATCTGTTAACAATCCAGAAAAGTTTTGGAATACTCAAGCAAAAGATTTGCTGCAGTGGCGGAAGCCATGGAAGGAGACTCTCAAGTGGAAAGAACCGCACGCGAAATGGTTTGTTGGCGGGAAGCTCAATGTTTGCGAGAATTGCGTCGATCGTCACTTGGGTACGCCTCGAGAAAACAAGGCCGCATTGATATTTGAAGGAGAGCCTGGAGATCAGAAGACTCTAACTTACAGGCAGTTACATGTAGAGATCTGTAAGTTCTCCAATGCACTTGAAGCGCTCGGCGTGAAGAAGGGCGATCGAGTTGCCATTTATATGCCGATGGTTGGGGAGGCAGTTGTGGCTATGCTGTCCTGTGCTCGGATAGGAGCGATCCACACGGTGATTTTCGGTGGATTTAGCTCGGAATCGATAAAGGATCGGGTCAATGATTGCTCGGCCAAGATCGTAATTACGGCTGATGGCGGTTGGCGCCGCGGTAAAATCATCGATCTCAAGAAAAACGTAAATGCGGCTCTAAAGGGCTGTAAGTCGGTAGAAAGCGTGATCACGCTTAAACGTATCGGCAATCGCGTTAGTATGAAAGCAGGCCGCGATTATTGGTGGCACGATGTGATCGCTGAAGCGTCGCATGTGCATAAAGCGAAGGCATTCGATAGCGAAACGCCGCTATTCGTTCTATATACAAGTGGCAGTACCGGGAAGCCAAAGGGCGTCTTGCATACCAGTGGAGGTTATTTGCTTGGGACGACGATTACGTCGAAGTACGTTTTCGATCTGAAGGAGAGCGACACGTATTGGTGCACGGCTGATATCGGCTGGATTACGGGTCACAGTTATGTGGTTTATGGAATTCTGAGCAATGGCGGTACGAACGTAATTTACGAAGGTGCGCCGAATGAACCGGGACCGGATCGCTTTTGGTCGATCGTGGACCGGCACAAGGTAACGATCTTCTACACGGCCCCGACGGCGATTCGTGCGTTCATGAAATGGGGCGACCAGCACATCAAGAAACACGATTTGAGTTCCTTGCGCTTGCTAGGATCGGTTGGCGAGCCAATCAACCCGGAAGTCTGGAAGTGGTATCACAAGACAGTTGGCGGCGGGCGTTGTCCGATCGTGGATACATGGTGGCAAACCGAAACGGGCGGCATCATGATCACTACTTTGCCTGGAGCGGTGGCGTCGAAGCCTGGCTCGGCGGGTTTACCGTTTTTCGGAGTAGTTGCGAAAGTTTTTAACGACGAAGGAAAGGCAGTTCGTAAAGGAGAGAGCGGCAAGCTTGTGCTTACCCAGCCTTGGCCATCGATGTTGCGTACGCTTTATGGCGATAATAAGCGGTACAAGGATACTTATTGGAGCGAGTACGACGGCGTGTATTTCTGCGGCGATGGTTGCCGAGAAGACAAAGACGGGTATTTCTGGATTGTCGGCCGAATTGATGATGTATTGAATGTTTCCGGACACCGACTCGGGACTGCGGAGATCGAAAGTGCTTTGGTTAGCCATCATTCCGTTGCGGAAGCGGCGATCGTCGGCCGGCCTCACGAAGTAAAGGGCAGCGCCGTTGTCGCGTTCGTTACTTTAAAGGAAGGTATTGAAGGTGATGACAAACTGAAGGCGATTTTGCGAAATCATGTCGGCGGAGAGATCGGAGCGTTTGCCAAGCCAGACGAAATTCGTTTCGCTCCAGCGTTGCCGAAAACGCGTAGCGGTAAAATCATGCGTCGCTTACTCAAGGACATCGCAGCGGGCAAAGAGATTCACGGTGACACCACGACGCTCGAAGACGTTTCCGTAGTGAAGGCTCTCCAGGCGGGATAAGGCGTAAGGATGAAGGTTCGAGGAAGGGCTCTCCTTATAAACCTTATGCCTTCAACCTTCATCTTTATTACACCTTCATCGTTAACAAAGCGGGTGCGCAGTTCCGGTGGAGGTGATAAGGAGTGGGTAGATGCGAGTCGGAAGGGAACAGGTTAGAAAGCGGCAGGGGTTTACGCTCATTGAATTGATCGGGACGATTTCGATCATCGTCATCCTCGCTGGGATCTTGGCTGTGAGCTTTAGCGGTGTTTTGGGCGATTCTTCGGGAAAACGTGCGAGCACGGATATGGTTCGAATTCAGCAAATGCTCGAGGACTATAAGGGGACTTTTGGCGAGTATCCCAAAGAAATGACAGTAGCGGGACTTTCTTCGATGGAGGATATTCTGTTTAACGCATTGGCTGGTCGCCTTGCTCCGAACGGCGAAGTTGGAAATTTCAAAATTCTGATTGATCGGAATGCTATGGAGTTTGGCAGCGATGAATTTCCGATTGTCGGTGAAACGCCTGCGGTTCTGCTGAATGCGATCGTCGATCCTTGGGGCAATCCATATCGGTACCGATTCGATCCGGATGACGAAGATTGGGAGAATTTCAACTACGTGCTGTTTTCGGCGGGGCCTGATGGCAAGTATAGCGAAGTGACCCTAGCTGGCAAAAAGAATCAAAGCGATTCTAAGAATTTGGATAACATCTATGCTCAGTGATGGTTTACCGAAGGAAACAGTTAAGGGGCCAGGGGCGTTCGAAAAGCGGTTTTACGTTGTTGGAGATGCTCGTCGTGCTCTCTATTATGATAACGCTCTCGACTATGGGCTTTGTCGCTTATCAAGCGAGCTCTCCTCCTGGGGCGGTGAACGCGGCTCGGAATACATTGCACGGATTACTCCGTTTCGCTCGCAATCAAGCAATTATGCAAGGGAGCAATGCAATGCTCATCATTAACTACGATAGCGCCGATGAGGAAAAGTTTCTGCGATACGCAGGCGTGATTGTGGAAGAGGAGTACAATTCAACGAATTGGAAAGCGGCTCACTCGGGAGTCTATTTACCCAAGGGCGTTTATTTTGTTCCGCAATCCAGTGAAGATGCTGAGACGGATGGGTTTGGTTTCGATGCTTTGTGGCCATTGGCGGGAGCCGATCCGGATGTTCGAAGTCAGTATCATTGTTCAAATGGGGTTTCGACGAAAGCGATTGGAGCGATCGAGTATCCGGTTATGAGTACAGTCGCTCTTGATGCGGCGACAGGTGAGGAACAGAATTGGATTGGCTATCAATTCGGTCCGGATGGTCGCGTGAAGGGCGTAGGTTTTTCTGTATGCTCGGCTGCGGGTGGTTCGCAAAGTAATCACTTGGTCGTAGGGTTGGCACGGTATGAAAGTGGTGGTGGCTTGCTGTTCGAGAATAGCGAGCAAGCCAAAGGGGTTATGCTTCGACTTAATGGCGTTAGTTACGCGGTGGACGATCCGGATGCCTTATGAAAAGGGAGTGGAACGAAAATCGTAAATCATGGGCTTTCAGTTTGTTGGAGGTGGTTTTGGCTTTGGCGGTCTTTGCAATTATTGTGGTACCGGCTATTGGTTTGGTTGCCTTGTCGTATCGAGATTCCGAGACCGATTTACAGGCTCCGAATGCGGTCGAAATAAAATCGTTGCTAGAGCTTGAATTGAGGGGGGCGACGATTGTTGATGCGGGGGCTGGCCCGATCGGAGAAGATCTTGCGTACGATGTCTTCAATGAATCCTTTCTTTCGAGCGATGTGGAATTCTATGGCAGTCAGGATTTGCAATCGATTGAGCAAAACGGAGTGTCGATGGCAGATGGCGAGAAATATTATAAAGTAACGGTCACTGCTCCGGTTGATTACGCGTACAATGCAAGCGATGCTTATCGTGTATTTTTGTTTAATGTTATTTGGCCGATATTCGTTTCCGATTCCGAGGGAGGGTTTGTCAATAATGAAGACAACGCAGAAGGGCTGCAGCAGTTGGTTCTGCCGGTTGTTTTGAGCAAATGAGAGTGAGCCGAAACGGATTTACTTTGATCGAGCTGATGGCCGCTTTGGGCGTCACTGCCGTAATCGGCTATTTCTTCATATCGATTGGGCGCGACTTCGTAATTGCTTGGGATCATGTGGGCGATTCGGTAGCGCGTGAAACGGAGGGGCGAGGCGCTTTGGATACAATCGCCCGCGATTTCGAATCGGCGTTTTTTCGGGAAGGCGATGATGTGATGTTTGCGGTCGATGTGTTGAATGACAATTCGGGTGCGAAATGGGAAGGCGGAACCAAACGCCCGATTGCCGATGGCTTTGACCCGTCTCTGCATCAATACGGCTGGGCTGGATCATGGGTGCGAATGTTTACCGCCGCACCGAGTTTCAATGCCGTAGGATATCGGATTATTCGCACGACCATAAAGGATGGCGTGGGTGAGGCTCGCTATATGTTATATAGAAACGTAGCTTCGATGAAGGCGACCGTTCTTGAGGCGGAGGCTGCTTTGATTGACGCGTCGAGTGATGTTTTCGATTTTGAAAGTGGGATGTATTTGGGAGCTAGTGGTTATATTGTTGGCACGGACCGAGGAAATATTCTTGCGATCAATGTGGTGGATTTTGGTGTGCGTTTGTATGTTTATGAAACTGATCCAGTGAACCAGGACCCTAGCGGAGATGATGCGCCGGACGGTCTGCGATTGATCTTTCCAGCGGATGAGAGTAGCGCGTTAGAGTCATCGGTTGAAAGTCTGTTTCATCGAGGATCGACATTTTTAGAAGCGGCGGATGATGAAGATCGATACCCGGATGTTGTTGAAGTGTTTCTACGTGTTTTGAATCAAGACGGAGCGGATGAAATTCTAGAAATGGAAGAGGCGGGAGACGATAGTCTTTGGGTTGAAACCGTCGAAAAAAAATCTCGGCTGTATCGACGTTATATTAGAGTCGGTGGAAAGGGAGGGTTATAGAATGGACCTTCGTAAACGATTCGCTTTTCGGGACCGCAAGGGATTCGCTCTGATCCTTGTATTTTCATTGGCCAGCATTGTGCTTTTGCTTGCACTATCTTTGGTGTCGCTGACTCAAGTGGAATCTGCTTCAAGCCGGTATGATCAAGGACTCCGAATAGCAAGGGCGAATGCGCGTTTGGCTTTGCAGATGGCATTGGGAGATTTGCAGGAATTCGCAGGTCCAGACCAGCGGATTACGGCGACGGCCGATGGAAACCGTGCAACTCTTGATGAGGATTTTAATGATCCATCGGTTGTAGGCACTAGCAATGTGCATCAACCTCATTGGACTGGAGTTTGGAATGTGGATAATACAACGGATACTCCGGTATGGTTGGTGACCCGTCCGCTGGATGAGGATTACGATTTGACGAGTGATTCTCAAGGTGTGAATCCATTTGTCGCAGGATTAAACACTTCGAATGATCTCGTGAAACTCGTTGGAGAGAGCTCGGCTAAACCCAAAAACTCAGGAGCCGATCAGGCGTTACATGATATTTCCGTACCTAAAATAGCGGTGGAGTCGGAAAATATTGTTGGCATGGACGATGCCGTAGAGGCGGCGATCGGCCATTATGCTTATTGGGTTGGGGATAACGGGGTGAAGGCTAGTTATCTTATAAAAGACTCTGTGCCGGATGTAATGCATGATGGTTATTCGATCGATGATGATGCTGATGAGTTAACTGAGAATATCGGAACCCCGGATCAAATTCGCCTTTTGCAAATGTTAGGACATCGAAACCACTGGGAAGTCAATTCAAGGCAGTTGGTTGCGACCGACGCTCGTCTTGGGTCTATTGTTAGTGATCTTGCGTTAAGGGAAGGATATAGGGCAGCAGGATCGAGTACTGTTAGATCAATGTTGGATGGGCTAACGTATAATGACGTACTATTGCGGTTTCATGATGCAGCTTCTCTTTCTCGTGGGTTGATCGTGGATACGCAGAGGGGAGGGTTGAGGAGAGATCTATCTGTAATGGAGTCGGTCGATTTTCCGGATTCCAGTCCGGATGTTTTTGTTAATGATACGTTGATGCCGTATTTGAATGTTGGAGCTTTGGTTTCTACTTCGCCCAGTGCATTGACGCGGGTTTATGAGATAGGGGCAAAGGAGACCATATTCGGTGTAGGCAGTCCTCGTCCTTCAATAGCGCCGGTATTGACGGGAATGAAATTGGCGGTGCGTCTGATCGCTCCGAATTTGGCTCCAATTACGGAAACAAGTGCGGTTATGGGTCAATTGGAATTTAGCGTTCGGCTGATGAATCCATATACGAGTGCTATTGAGACGACAACGCCGCTCGTTTTTCGGTTGAAGAATCCTCATGTGGTCTCGGGGTCGGATGGATTTAGGGCCACTTATACTCGGGCATCCGTAACCTTTTTAACTAGTGATCCAGTCGGGTTTTCCGATTTGATGTCTGGCGTTACTGAGTTCGAAATTACAGCAAGTGGGCTGGGGGAGCAATGGAACCCAGGGGAAACGCGTTCATTTGTCGGAGTATTTGATCCGCTAGACGGTACGAATCGAGTATTTTTAGCCGAATCATCTGCCCCCCCGGCTGAAGATCCTTTGAAATTCTATACAAGTGGACTACCGGATTACACTTCTATTGCGAGCCCATCTTCGGGTAGGGGTGACATTTTGGATCGTATCTATTTTGATATTCCTGCTTGGACCCCTGAATTTGATTTGGAAATCGATGGCGAAGTTGTTAGCGAATTCCGAGTAAATACAGGAGCGTATTTATCTATGAATACGAGTCCTGTTCCCGTTAAGAATACAGAATTTCCAAATATCGCGTATGTGTGGGAAGTTGGGGATCCGAGAGATTCTGATGTCGATTGGGTTGGCTTTGATCCTCGAAGCGGAGCCTTGAATCCAGGGGTACTGAGTTCGATGTTCGATTCAGATTATAAGCTTCCCGGAAATGCCAATTCTGTTGAGCATTTCTTTGAAGCTTCCGCCGTTGGGTTATTAGGGCACAATGATATTGGTTCTCCTGATGTGACTCACAATATTCCGATTTTCGAGCTTCCGCGTCAGGAGTTTCTTTCATTGGGTGCTTTGCAAATGGCGGAGTTTCCATCAGGAGTGCGAGGGCACTTGGGGATGAGTTTGGCGGATGCGGTGACGGCGGGCGCTGCAGGATCGATTAACGATGTTTTTGACCGATATTTCCTTTCTACAGTACCGCAGGTCGATTCTACCAATTGGGAGGTTGGGGATGCTCTGCCGAATGGACGGATGACGGTTGCGGGTAATCCTCCGATTAATGACGTAATAAATATAGATTCTGCAAAGCACCTTTATCTAAATGGAGCGTTTAATATTAATTCAACTTCCGTGGAAGCGTGGGCTTCATTGTTGAAGAGCATTCGATTGGGGGCTTGGGAGTATGCTGATGGTGCAGGTGGTGCGACTGAGTTGAATTTGGCAGGCTCGAATCAGTTTCTCCGTTTTTCGCAGTCGGCCGAGGAGACGTGGCAGGGAGTTTATGCTACAGATGCGGATGATGTAACCCGCGAACGGTTTCGCAAAGGACTGCGGTCGTTTTCCGATGCGGAGATAGAGCTTTTCGCTTTGAAAATAGTGAAGGGGATTCGAGCGCGGCGACAAGGGACGATTGCTCCAATGGGGCCTTTTGTAAGTTTGCAGGATTTTATCGATTCGGGCGTTATTAAGACGGCGATAAGCGAAGCGGGTCTTAATGGAACGAATACGGAAACTTACACGTCTAGTTATTTGACTCAACAAGACGTGTTGACCGCGATCGCTCCGTTTTTGTCTGCTCGTAGCGATACGTTCGTGATTCGAGCGTATGGCGATGCGGTTAACCCTTTTGATGATCAAGAGATTTTGGCTCGAGCGTATTGCGAGGCGATTGTGCAGCGCACGCATGCGAAACATTCAACGGATCCGAATAGCGGAGATGTTATGGCACCAACGGGAGAGGCTCCCGGCGAGTTTGGCCGCCAATTTAAGGTAATCGCGTTTCGCTGGATGACGGGGGACGAGCTATGAGAATCCGAGGGGTTTGCTTGCTGCTTTTTGCGTTCGCTCGTTTGAGCGTTGGAGTGGATGTGTCCAACGCGGCGGCTTTGGATGATTCCTTTCTCTTCACGGCCCGCGCGTTTGGAGACGATCTTTTCGAAGGTCTTCATTACTACGATGCGGATGATGAGGTCGTTGAGATCGCGTTTGATCCTCGATTTCGAACGACCGTGCAACGATTGCCGGAGGGAGCTGATGAGGTCTCGTTTTTCAAAATCTTAAAGGATGAGCAGGGTCGTGAGTTCGAGCAAGTGGTGGCAGTCGTGAATTTCGATGATATCGATTCTAGGGCTTTGCTGGTGTTTCTGGCGAAACGCGACGTTGTTCGGAATTTGCCTTATACGGTTATGGTTGCGGACGAGAGTCCGGGGATTTTCGAAGGGGGAACGATTCGTTTCTTCAATTTGACTGGGGCTCGACTGATGGGTCGACTGGGCGATGACTCGTTTCCTCTGGATTTTGGGTTTGGGGCGGATTTGAATTATGATGCGGAGGCGATTGGCGAGATGCCGATCGAATTGGCTGTCGTTGCGGGCGACCGGTGGAAGATCGTGTATTCTACGGGATTTAGAGCGCATCCGGAGTATGGTACTTTGGTGCTGATTAAGCCGCCGAGGAGGGCGGATTCACTTAGGGTTCAGGTCGAAATTCGACGAATGCGCGTTTATCCGGAGCCGGAGCTCGAGGAAGAATCGGCCTCGGAGAATTAATCGAGCAATTCTTGAAGTTTGGTATTGAATCCCGAAAGAGGAGCGTCAGGTTCATCGGCGGTCAGGTCCTATGCGATGTCGGTCGGGCAAACTCCGCCAGGGTCGGAAGGCAGCAACGGTAGTCACGCTCTACATGCGCCGTAGGGTGCCTGGCCACCTTTTGCCCCCCCTTTTAAAGAGTAGAGTGATGGGAGGTGAATACGATAATGTCGGAGCGGGTTTATCTCGCGATTCCTCTTTGCCGTTTTTTTTAATCGAAACTATCGCGGGATAAACCCGCTCCTACAGGATACAGGAGAGAGCGATTCGTGTTTTATTCAACAGTCTCTAAAGAAAATCTTTGCGTTCTTCGCGAGGTTTGCGGTTAATCCAATTCCTATGTCTTCGGTTGGCTATCAGGTAATTGCTCGAAAGTGGCGCCCACAGAAATTCGACGATCTCGTTGGGCAGGACCATGTCGTCCGCACCCTCAAGAATGCGATCAATCAGAATCGAATTGCCCACGCGTATTTATTTGTCGGACCAAGAGGTACTGGCAAAACAACTACGGCTCGCT
>JABITN010000099.1 GCA_018700525.1 Opitutales bacterium | reverse complement strand
TGGTTGAATGATCAATTGGTCGTGGATAACGCGGTCTTCCATCCCTTTTTCGACAAGACGAAACCGATGCCTGCTGAAGGCCCGATCCACTTGCAGACGCATGGTGGGGAGATCCGATGGCGGGACGTGTTCATTCGCGAGATCGAACCGGAAGAAGCTAATCGAATTCTTCGAGGCGACGAGTTCGGAACGGCGTTCAAACCTATCTTCAATGGCCGCAATTTGAATAATTGGGTTGGCGACAAGAAGGGTAAGATAGCCACCGGCGGCATTCTGCAATGGTCGGATGGCGGACACATTTACACGAAGAAGCAGTTCGCCGATTTTGTTTTTCGTTTCGAATTCACTATGACCTCTGGCGCGAATAACGGCCTGGCTATTCGTTCGACTGGGGAAGGTAACCCGGCTTACGATGCGATGTGCGAATTGCAAATTCTGGATGATAGTCATGAGCGATACAAGGGAATCGATCCTAGACAGGCTCATGGAAGCGCTTATGGCATGGCTCCGGCGCATCGCGGCTATCTAAGGCCAGCGGGAGAGTGGAATTACCAAGAGGTTAGAGTCGAAGGTTCGAAGATTCGCGTCGAATTAAATGGAGTGGAAATATTGGATACGGACCTAAGCGAGATAAATGAGTATATGGCTGACCATCCGCATCCAGGAAAACTTTTGCCAAAGGGACATTTAGGCTTTGCGGCTCACGGTCCTGAGCATCTATTCCAATTTCGTCGTTTGTCGGTGAGGGAGCTTTAGAATTGGTTTTCGCTTATGTGGTCTGCCCTTTCAAAAGGAACTGCTTTGAATTGGGCGTCTATATTTGGGGGTTCTTTTTCTTTGATTGAGGATGTTCTTTGTCTAGGCTGAAAGAATGAGTCTATTTTCTCCTCCAGGCGATTGTCCGAACTGCGGTGAATTTGTAGCGGCCGGAGCGGCGTCCTGCAAGGAATGCGGAAGTTGTCCGGATTCCGGTTGGAATGATGATACGGCTTACGACGGTCTAGATTTACCCGGCGACTCCGAGGCCCCGATCAAGCAGAAAAACCCGAGGAATCGATTGATTCTCTCTGGATTACTACTGATCGCGGTGGTTGTTTTGTTCGTTTTGACGAAACCGTAAGCTTTATCGCTCGGAATCGAATCCCGAATGTTCGATGCCGGCGAGTTTGGCGATATTGCGTTTCCAGGCGGCGAGATCGCGTTTTTCGAATTGATTTAGGTGATTGTGACCGCAGCCCCGGGCCATGACCTGCATGAGTTCTACGGTGCTTTCGGGGTAGGTATTGAGTTTTTTGGCGGCGACGGCGACGTCGAGGCGCTTGCGAAGTTCGGGTTTCTGAGTGGCTATTCCGGCAGAGCAATTATTGGTATTGCAAATACGGGCACCGACGCAGCCGATGGCCTGCATGGCAGAGTTTGCAAGGGCGATTCCATCGGCTCCGAGCGATAGAGCTTTTATGAAGTCGGTGTGAGTGCGGAGGCCGCCGGTGCTGATAAGCGTTAGTTCCCCGGACTTTCCAAGTTGATCGAGTTTGTGACGGGCTCGGGCGAGGGCAGGAATAGTGGGAACGGAAATATGATCTCTGAAGAGCAACGGAGCTGCCCCGGTTCCTCCGCCCCGGCCATCGAGAATGATGTAGTCGGCTCCCGCTTCGACAGCGAATTCGATGTCGTTTTCGATGTGATTGGCACTGAGTTTGAATCCGATTGGAATACCTCCAGTGACTTCTCGCACGCGATCGGAGAATCGGGCGAAGTCGACTGGTGACGTTAGATTAGCGAAAGTGGGAGGTGAAACGGCGGCTTGTCCCTCGGGGATGCCGCGAACCTCTGATATGCGCCCCACGTTTTTACTAGCGGGTAAGTGTCCGCCAGTGCCGGTTTTGGCTCCTTGACCGCCTTTAAAGTGGAAGGCTTGGACTTTTTTGAGTGATTCCTCGTTGTATCCGAATTGCGCAGATGCGAGTTCATAGAAATAGCGATTGTTGGCGGCTTGTTCGTCCGGTAGCATACCTCCTTCGCCTGAGCAGATCCCGGTGCCCGCCTGTTCGGCTCCGAGCGCCATGGCGGTTTTCGCTTCTTCCGATAGGGCTCCGAAACTCATATCCGAAACGAAAAGAGGAATTTTCAGTTCGAGCGGTTTTCGTGCATTCGGGCCAATGACAAGATTCGTTCCGACAGGAATGTCTTCCATGAGTGGTTTTCGGTGAAGTTGCGCAACCATAATTTGGATATCGTTCCAATCGGGGAGCTCATTGCGGGGGACGCCCATCGCTCCCATTTCACCATGATGGCCAAAGTTGGAGAGTCCTTCATTGGCGAGTTTGTGAATAAAGGCGACTGTCGGCTCTTCGGGAGTGGGCGTTGCTTGGGGTGCAACATCGGCGTTGTTGTTTTGGAGTGCGAATTACTTGCCTACCTGATTGGCGGGGACTTGAGCATGCGTTCCGTCGCAAAACGGTTGATTGGCGCTTTGTTTGCAATTGCAGAGGTAGGCGTCGCCGCTTTCTTCGGCGGTGAAGGCCTTGGGTGTGAAGCCAGTGCCTTTGTGGGATCCGTCGCAGAATGGTTGGTTAGATGACTTTCCGCAGGCGCAAAAATAGTATTCTTCTCCTGCTTTGAGTTCAACGGCGATGGGTTTGTTGTCGGCGACGGTTGGTTTCTTCATAGCGGTCTTGTTTGGCTGTGCATTCATTTTGAGTAGTGATTAAAGTGAGGCATTTGAGTTTGTTGAAATGCGGTGATCGATAGACCAGGCTCCGCCGCCATTTATTATCAGGCTAATGCTCGCGGAAATAAGCACTAGAAGATATTCCATGCCTTCCGGGGCGAAGAACGATCCACTGTGAACGCTGATCAAAGCGACGAGCATGGTGATTCCGATTAGGGCGGCTGCGGGGCGAGTGGCCAATCCTATGATGAGTAGGAGTCCGCCGAAGAATTCGGTTCCGCCAGCTAGTGCGGCGAAGAGGATGCCTGGCTTCATTCCGAGCGAGTTTTCGAAGAACCCCGCTGTGCCTTGTAGTCCGTATCCACCGAAACTTCCGAATAGCTTTTGACTTCCATGAGCTGCCATTACGATTCCGAGACCGAATCTAAGAGGAAGACTTGTGAGTGCGTTATTAGTCGATGCTAGTTTTTCTATTATTTTATTCATTGCGTTGTTTTGTTAAAAGCTTGATATCAAGATAAAAATTCGTGATGAAAATGGAATGCTCGATTGACTAGAGATTTAGGGCTTCGGCTGTCTTGCCGATTTTTCTCATGAGTCTAACGAATTCAGCTTTCTCTTCTTTGTCGAATACGCTGAAGAGCCGTTCTAGATTCGAGGCATGGATTTCGAAGGCGTTATCGATAGCGGTTCTACCTTTTTCGGTTAGGGTTACGTTGACTACGCGACCGTCTTCAGGGTCGTGTTCTCTTGTAACGTAACCGTTCTTCTGAGCCCGGTCTACTGCAGTCGTCATTGAGCCACTTGTAAGCATCATTGACTGTCCGATTGTATTGACTGGCTGAGCACCCTTGGTTTTCAGGTATTCGAGAACGGCAAAGTCCGAGATGCTAGAGAATCCTAATTCTCCTATGCTTCGGTTGTCGTAGGTTTCCACAGCTTTGCTCGCCTTGTAGAGTACGAGGAAAAGGTGTTCGCCTTTGATGTTCTGAACTGTGGACATGGGTTGGAAGTTGAATATTTATGCCTTGATGTCAAGGTATTATTGTAAAGCAAATTTTGATACTTACGGTCTGTCTGCTTAGGCTGAAGTTCTGAGCTACTCTTTGAAGGGGTCGATTCTTTCGAAGCCGAACGCGTAGTCCATGAGATGGAAGATGACGTGTTGTTCGACGGTGCCGCCTAGGAGATGGGCTTTGGGACCTGTGGCCCAGATACCCACGTCTTCGCCACCGTGCGTTTCGGATCCTGCGGGAATGGAAGTTTCTTGAAGATGGTCTTTGAAGGATTCGTTAGTTTGCGATTCTGGCGTGACGTGAAGGTGTTCAGCGAGATCGGGACGTGCTTGAGTGATGTTCTTGTATTGTTTTGGGCTGTGAGGATAGGCTTTTGGCCCTTCGGGTTGATCGGGGCTCGCACCCGTGTATCCGGCTCCGATTGTGTATCCGAGAGTCGTATACGGTTTGCCCATGATGTCGGTCATGAATTTGTTATTGGGTTCGCCGTCTTTGCCGTTGCCTGCTACGAGACCAACGATGCTATTGCCACGCGTCGGATAGCCTGCCATCGTCATGACGTGACTGTGATCGGCGGTTACAACGATGAGAGTCTCACCTGGGTCGGTGTTGTTGTAAGCGGTTTCGACGGCTTTGGAGAATTCCACGGCGTCACGTAGAGCGCGGTAGGCGTTGCCGGCGTGGTGGGCGTGGTCGATGCGACCACCTTCGACCAAGAGAAAGAAACCTTTGCGGTTGTTGTCGAGTATATCGATGGCGAGCTCGGTCATCTCGGAAAGGGTGGGCTCCTCGCGTTCTTGATCTTCGAGGTCGGCGGTGAACTGCATGTGGGATTTTTCGAAAAGGCCGAAGAGGTATTCGGTTTTGTTGGCATCGATTTTATTGAATGTACTCAAATCGTGGATGAAGGCGGAGTTTCTGCGCGTATCGAGCCACTCGTCGGCGAGATTTCGTCCGTCGGTACGCGAGCCGTTTCCGCCTTCGGAAGTGTACTTCGCGGGGATTGGTCCTTGAGGGAAAAAGGATCCCCGCCCGCCGCCGATGGCGACTTCGGGTCCGTCTACTTGCGGATAACCGCGGGCGGCCCAATTTTTAGGAAAGTCGATTAGCTGGGCGGCGATGTCTTGGACGGGAGAATTTTCAGGGAGGGCGGCATTGGATTCCCAACCGCGTTCGGGCACGTGAGCGTAGGTGCAGGCGGGGGTGGCGTGGGTGAGCCGAGCGGTTGAAACGATCCCAGTGGATTTGCGGGCTATCTCCGCTTTTTCGAGGAGGGTCACAAGTTCGTTGCCTTGAGTGCCTTCGGCATCCCCTCGGAGAATATTCTGATTAACCGAGATGAATCCGGCTTTCGTTTTAACGCCGGTCATCATGGCGGTCATGGTGCCAGCGGAATCAGGCGTTTGCTGGTTTGTGTTGTAGGTCTTGGATAGCGCGGAATGAGGAAAGGTCTCGAAAAAAAGAAAGTTCTCTTCGCCCGTTTCGCCGCGCATTTGACCCTCCATGATGCGAGCGGCGGTAACGGTGGAAATGCCCATTCCGTCGCCCACGAAGAGGATGACGTTTTTGGCTTTACGGTTGTTCGGCTTTCTCGATTCAGCGTCGAGAATGTTTTGGCGACCTTGTTGATACCAAGATTCGGGCGATTCCTGGCGGTCGGCTGCGGATAGAGTTCCGAGTCCGATTAGCAGAGAGAGGGCGAGGGTTGCGAAACGATTCATAAGAAGTTCTTAGGTTTTGCTTGGGTTAATTAGCTAGGTTTTGCGATCGAAGAAGGCAAGCGAGTTGTTCGATTCAAAATAGCAACTGTTGTGGAGCTTGGGTTGGAGGAAATTAGGCTTGATTAGATTATCTTTAATTCAGTGAAAGGAGAATATGACTATGAGGGAAAATATACATGCAATAGCAGGAACGAGCATGTTGGCTTTAGGGGCGTTGGTCTTATTGGCTGGCTGTCCGATGAACGAAAAATCGCCGATTGGCTTCAGACTGCCGGAAGGCAGTATTTGGAAGGGTAGACGGCTTTTGTGGAATTGGGCTGTTTTCGTTGTCACTCGGTGGTTGAAGAAGACTTGATGCCGGAAATGACGGAGCCGCGTGAGATTCACGTCGTATTGGGCGGTGAGGTAACCCGCGTTAAGACCTATGGTCAGTTGGTCACTTCCATAATTAATCCTTCGCACGTGGTGAAAATTCAGCATCGGGAAAAATACACGGATGCCGAAGGCAATTCCATGATGCCGGATTTCAGGGAAGAGATGACCGTGCGGCAGATGATCGATATTGCGGAGTTCCTGCAAGCGCGATATGAGGTGGTGGTTCCGGATAAATAGTATCCATAAAATAGATACTAAATTTGATTGGGCTAAGGTGTTCGTTGGATAGTAAAACGGCCAGGACGAATGTCATGGCCGCGGAAAGCGTTGAAATTGAGTTAGACTTCGATGAGGTTTTTGCCGGTCATTTCTGCGGGTTGCTCGAGTCCCATTAAGCTGAGCACGGTAGGAGCGATATCGGCTAGGCGACGGTCGTCCTGGATTAGCTTTAAGGTTTCGCAACCTTTGCCGTAGAGGACGATTTCGACGGGGTTGAGTGTATGCGCAGTATGGGGACCGTCGACGGTTGGATCCCACATTTGGTCGCTATTGCCGTGGTCGGCGGTTACGAGCGCGGCTCCATCTACTGTGTCGATCGCTTCGAGCAATTCGCCGATGCAGCTGTCGACTTTGACGCAGGCTGCTTTGACGGCTTCGATGTTGCCTGTGTGGCCGACCATGTCGGGGTTGGCGAAGTTGACGAGGACGAAGTCGTACTTCTCGGATAGGATAGCGTCTTTGGTGAGCTCTTTGACTTCCTCTGCTGACATTTCAGGGGCTAAGTCGTAGGTATTGACCTTCGGACTGGGGGCCATGCCCCAGTCTTCTCCATCGAAGGTCTCTTCGGTGTAGTCGTTGAAAAAGAAGGTGACGTGCGGGTACTTTTCCGTTTCTGCGCAGCGGAATTGCTTAAGGCCTTTGTCGGCGATGTAGCTGCCTAGGATGTTGGGCATTTTGGCTGGCTTGTAGAAAACGACGTTTTCGCAGAGGCCTTTTTTCCACTCGGTCATCGCCGTGTAATAGAGATCGAGTTTTTCGCCTCGATCGAAATCGGTGAAATCGTCTTCGATGAATGCTCTTGTGACCTCGCGTGGCCGGTCGCCTCGGTAGTTATAGAATACTACAGCGTCACCGTTTCCGATCGTCGCGATTGGTTGGCCGGCTTCGTCAGTGATCCAAGTCGGGGGAACGAACTCGTCGCCGGTGGATGAAGAGTCGGTTGGGTTCTGATAGTAGTCTGCAATGGCTTTTGCTGCGCTGGTAGATGTTGCCTCGGCGATCTTGCCGGTTAGCATATTGTAAGCTTTGGATACGCGTTCCCAACGGTTATCGCGGTCCATGCACCAGAAGCGTCCGCAAACGGAGGCGATTTCTCCGATGCCGAGTTCGATGCATTTGGCTTCGGCTTGTTCGATGAACCCTTTACCGCTATGGGGCGGGGTGTCGCGTCCGTCGGTGAAGAGGTGGATGTAGACTTGTTCGATTCCCGCTTCTTTAGCTTCGGTGAGCAATCCGTAAAGATGATCGAGAAGGCCGTGCACGCCGGCGTCGGAGCCGATTCCCATAAAGTGCAGCTTACCGCCAGCTTTGGTTTTGGAGAAAGCGCCTTCGAGAGCTTTGTTGCCGCGGATGCTTCCGGTTTCGAAAGCCTTGTTGATGCGTACGATTTCTTGGTCGACGATGCGACCGGCTCCGATATTTTGGTGGCCGACTTCGCTGTTGCCCATGATTCCGGGGGGGACTCCAACGTCTAGTCCGCACGCGGCGAGTTCCGTACGTGGCCAGTTTTGGCTGAGACTATCCGAGACGGGCGTGTTCGCTAATTTGATCGCGTTGAATGCGTCTTGCTTGGAGTCGTGATTGGATCCCCAACCATCGCGGATGACGAGGAGAACGGGTCGTTTGCCTAAGTTCATAGAATTTCGAAATCAATTGTTCGGAAGGCGCTACACCTGATGCTGAGCGAATTCGAAGGCGTGGGTTCTCCTAAATTGATTCCGGGAAGTCTATAAAATTCAGCGATTTTCGTTTTCCGGAAGGATTTACCGCCGAGAGGGTGATTCGACCGGAAAAAGCTTCTCTAGGATTTCGGTGCCTTCCTTTACCATTTGGTTGATTTTCTTAGTGAGGTCGGTTTCGGGGTAGATAGGGATTGGGCCGATTTCAGGTTTTGGAAGGGAGGGAACGTTCCGGTGCACAGCTTGGCTAGCCGAGCGCTTTTTCGATGGCTTGAACCACTTTTTTCGATTCGGGGCTGGTGAGGCTTCCGAAGCGATTGAGGAGGACGCCTTCGCGGGAAAGGAGGAATTTGTTGAAGTTCCAGCGAATTTTTCCCGGGTAGGGCGATTTTGGACCGGTTAGGGCGGCGAAGATCGGGTGCTGACCGGGACCGTTTACTTCGACTTTGGCGTGCATGGGAAAGCTCACTCCGTATTCGAGCGAGCAAAAGGATTCGATTTCTTGATTGCTGCCGGGTTCTTGTCCTCCGAATTGGTCGCAGGGAAATCCCAGCACGACGAGGCCTTGGTCTTGGTAGCGCCGATTTAGGGATTCGAGGTTCTTGTATTGGCCGGTGAATCCGCATTTAGAGGCTACGTTTGCAATGAGAAGCACTTTGTCCCGGTAAGTTTCCAGGGTATAGGCAGTACCGTTAATGGGTTCGAATGGGAGATCGTAGAGAGAATCGGTCATGGTAATGGTTGGGTTGAATTAGAAGATGAAATGCGGCTTGCGAGCTGAGCGAATACTTGCAGGTCTCGGTAGCTAGGGAACAATTTATAGGTTGAAGGTTCCCAAAGGCTACCCATTGTCTGGGTTTTTCGATAATAAAATCAAATCGATCTTAATATGAAAATGAAGTTCGCAATTCTTTTGATGTCCCTTTGGGGTCTTTCAATGTTCGCATCTCTAGCTCAGGCAGAGACTGTACTGGAACTGTCGGGCAACGACACGATGCAGTTCGACAAGAAGGCGTTTGACGTCGCTGTCGGCGAAGAGATCAAGCTGGTCTTTACCAACAAAGGCACATTGCCGAAGGCTGCTATGGGACACAATGTTGTGATCCTGAAGCTAGGCACCAATGTCATGGCGTTTGGTGGCGGAGCTATCTCGGCTGCAGCTACGGATTACGTTCCTCAAGATGGACCAATGGCCGCTCAGGTTATTGCTAATACGAAGGTGCTTGGACCAGGCGAGAGCGAGACGATTACTTTCAAGCTGGATGCCGCGGGCGAGTACAATTTCATATGTTCGTTCCCAGGCCACTACGCTTTGATGAAGGGCGTGATGACTGCGAAATAACGCGGTCAGTAAAATCAATTTATGCCCTCCGGGTAAATACCTTGAAGCTTGTCGCCGATTCTGAGCTGGTGGAAGGGCTTCGTCGCTACCTTTGAAATACCTCGGGGCTCGCCCCGGGGATTCTTTATTTTGCAGGGAGCCTTTTCGAGGGCTCTTTTTTTGTGATGCTAGAAGGGTTTTTGAGTAAATCCAGACTCTTGGGGATGGCGGTGAGCGGACCCTCTTTGCCTTCGAATTGTAGAGAGACGTATCCTCGGAAGCCGGCGTCTTTCATGATCGTGGCGATTCGAGCGTAGTCTAGGTCCAGAGTGTACCAAGCACCGCCGTAGTAGGTCTTGGCTTGCATGAGTAAAGATTGCGGCGCGAGTTGGGCGAGTTTAGGGTAGGGGGTTCCTCCAGTTTGGTGGAGTTGGCGCAACCAGCGAATTGGGTTGCTGTCAGGCCTCCGGCAATAGTCGCGGCGTTTCTCAGGAAGGTTCTTCGTGTATTTATGGGGTAGTTGCTTTTGGATTACTGAGAGATATTGAGTTCTATATTAGTCCAAGTTCTTCTCCGGCTTCTTTGAATTTTTCGATAGCGAAATCGAGATCAGTCTGAGAATGCGCTGCTGAGATTTGAGTTCGTATTCGTGCTAGTCCCTTGGGGACGACGGGGTAACTGAAACCGATGACGTAGATTCCTTTTTTCAGCATGAGGTTGGCTAGTTCGTTGGCCTTTTTGGCGTCGCCGATCATGATTGGAATAATGGGGTGAAGACCGTCGATTAGCTGGAATCCGGCTTCTGCCATCGCCTTGCGAAAGTAGGCGGCGTTGGTTTCTAGGCGGTCGCGGAGGTTGGTCGAGGATTCGAGCAGTTCGAGCGCTTTGATCGAACCGGTGGCGATCGCGGGTGCAAGCGTGTTGCTGAAAAGGTAGGGTCGCGAGCGTTGGCGAAGGAGTTCGACGATTTCCTTTCTTCCCGAAGTGTATCCGCCGCTTGCTCCGCCAAGCGCCTTTCCAAGCGTTCCAGTAAGAATGTCGATGCGTTTTTCTACGTTGTGGTGTTCGTGGGTGCCGCGGCCGTTTTTACCCATAAAGCCGACTGCGTGTGAATCGTCGACCATTACGAGACAGTCGTAGCGATCGGCTAGCTCGCAGATTGCCGGTAAATTGGCGACGTGGCCGTCCATGGAGAAAACACCATCGGTAACGATGAGTCTGAATCGGGAGCTACTGGCTTGTTTGAGCTGCTCTTCGAGGTCGGCCATGTCGCTGTTGCCGTAGCGGTAGCGCTGGGCTTTGCAGAGACGGATGCCGTCGATGATGCTCGCGTGATTCAGGGCGTCGGAGAGAATGGCGTCTTCAGGTCCGAGGAGGGTTTCGAAGAGACCGCCGTTGGCATCGAAGCATGAAGAGTAGAGGATGGTGTCATCCGTTTTCAAGAACCCACTTAGTTTGGCCTCGAGCTTTGTATGGAGGGTTTGGGTGCCGCAGATGAATCGAACGGAAGCGAGGCCGTAACCCCATTTGCGAATGCCTTCGATCGCCGCATCGCGGACTTCAGGGTGTTGAGCAAGGCCGAGGTAATTATTCGCGCAAAAGTTCAAAGCTTCTAAACCTCCTTCGACTTCGATTCGAATGTTCTGTGCTGAAGAGAGGGTGCGTTCTGATTTATAGAGGCCTGCTTCTCGGATCTCGGTTAGTTGCGTCTGTAAGTGTTCTTTGAGTACGGAATTCATCGTAGGAAAGGGATTGTTCGGTATTTGAGTTAGCGCCAATTTAGGATGATTTTTCCGGACTGGCCTGCTTCCATTATATTAAAAGCCTCTTTGAAATCCTTAAAGGGGAAGCGATGGGTTATTACAGGGGAGATATCGAGTCCGCTTTGAAGCATGACGGTCATTTGATACCAGGTTTCGTACATACGCCTGCCGTAGATGCCTTTGATCGTGAGCATATTGAATACGACGTGATTCCAATCGATGGCGATGTTTTGGGAGGGGATCCCTAGCATGGCGATTTTGCCGCCGTGGCACATATTGTCGATCATCTCGTTGAAGGCGGATGGGTTGCCGGACATTTCGAGACCGACATCGAAACCTTCCTGCATGCCAAGTTCTTTTTGAGTAGAGCGAATGTCGCGCTCTTTGGCGTTGATGGTAAGGGTAGCTCCCATTTGCTTGGCGAGTCCGAGTCGGTAGTCATTGACGTCGGTGACTACGATGTGCCGGGCCCCTGCGTGACGGGCAATGGCTGCTGCCATGATGCCGATAGGGCCGGCACCGGTAATGAGAATATCTTCGCCGAGAGAGGGGAAGGAGAGCGCTGTGTGGACGGCGTTGCCGAATGGGTCGAAGATCGAAGCTACGTCGAGATCTATTCCTGGCGCGTGGTGCCAGACGTTGGTCATCGGAAGGACTAGGTATTCGGCGAACGCTCCGGGGCGATTTACGCCGATGCCCTGGGTATCCGAGCAAAGGTGACGACGTCCGGCCATGCAGTTGCGGCATCGTCCGCAGACAACGTGTCCTTCGCCGCTGACGACATCGCCGAGTTTGAAGTCGGCGACATTGTTTCCAATTGCGACAATCTCGCCAACGAATTCGTGCCCAACCACCATGGGAACCGGGATCGTCTTCCGAGCCCATTCATCCCATTGGTAGATGTGAAGGTCGGTACCGCAAATTCCAGTTCGGTCGACGCGGATCAACACATCGTTGATTCCGTATTCAGGTTCGGGAACGTCTTGCAGGGCAAGGCCTCGCCGGGATTCGCTTTTAACTAAGGCTTTCATGAGCGTTTGAATGGTGTGTGGCGAGCAGTTCGCGATATTGCGGCGTGCATTCAAGTGCTTGGTGGGCGCGAGTTCGAGGCTAATTTCCCGTCTATGACAAACTTAGTTGGCGGTAGCATGGGGACCTTACGTCTCTTTTCGAGACGAGTGTTTTTGCCGATCTTAGCGTGGGAGTCTATCAGTGGCGCCATTGCGATGGTGTCTGAGGGATCGTTTACGTAAGTGGGGTGCTCTTCGAATGTACTGAAAGCGACAGACATCTTGCCGCGGTCACTGAGGGAAATGCGTTGCCATTGGTTTTTGAATTTGGAAGCACTCATCCCGCAATAGTTTTTCAGAGCTCTTTCTGCTGATGGTTCGGTTAGGATTGCGTTTATGGCTTCAGTGCCGTCGTTCCGAAACCTTTGGTTGCCTACAAGGATGAATTTAATCCGTCCCGAGTCGATTGTCTGCGTGTTGTCCGAGTGCCTCAAAACATCCGCTGCCAAACCATTTTCGGCTACGAAATTTCAGTGGCCGATGAAATAGTCGGCTGCAAGGCGCACGGATTGATGGTCGATGTCTGTATTTTTCGTACGATAGGTTCGTTCGGTTAACCGACGTCTTGGGAATGGGTCTGGAAATTCAGCAGCAGCGCTAAGGGTAACATCGGGAAGAAAGAGAAGACAGTTGACGTTACCTCGGTTAATCAAAGTGTTCGTGTTTTGGTTACGGATGATACCCCGTTCAATATAAAGGTCACTATGTCTTTGCTGAAGAAACTGGGATACAAGGTGGATAGCACAAGTAATGGATGGAATTGAGGTGACCAAGCGAATTCTAGAAGGTTCACTGGAAGAGGATCAGCCAAGTATTATTGCAATGACAGCGGACGCTACGGAATTGGATCGGAATGAATGTCAGGATTCTCGAATGGAATGCTTTATGAGCAAGCCAATGAAGATAGACGCCGTTTGGGTTGCCTTGTAAAAAGCGATCGTAGCGGAAACCAATTCAATCCGACTGAATTAGCTAGTTTACGCCTGAGTAATTTAAAATGTAACCAGGCTGCATTGATTGCACGTTTCGTTTATTGCGATGCGTTATTCGGAAATGGGTTTGGGAGAGCTAACGAAGCGTTAGTTATTGTGTCACCGAAAAACGAATTAGGGAATATTAGAGTATTGGATTTGAGAATGTCGAAAGCGGTGAAACGCTTTGCTAGCAGCTTGTTTTGCCTTCTGCCGATTCTCTTTGGCGTGCGCATTCAAGCAGAATTGCCGGAGGGGAATTACAATGTCGTGATGATCTTTGGCACTTATTGACCGGAGATAAGGCGTTGATTTATCGATTAGCTCGAGATTCTTATTTTGCCGACGAAGATCTTGCTCCTATCGAGTAGGCAACCGATCAATTTCTTCATACTGAGAAAGTATTCCTAATCGATGGCGAAGGTCGGATTCGAGGCGTCTATAATGGGGCGATGACCGTCGATATGAAACGGGTTATCGCCGATGTGAAGACGTTGCAGGCGCAGGGCGAGTGAGGTGGATAGTTGATTGCTGTTTTTGCGTGTTTCAATACAAATGACATCGTCGCTAAACTCACGCGAGTCCCTCGCTCAACTACGTCGCAAGGCGCCGTGGTTTTTAGACAATTTAAGTTGTATTGAAGCAGAGGAGCTATTTTTGAAGCCATTTGCCGCTCGGTTCCTGTATCCATAATTTCGGGGCCGATTTTTTGCGGATTGATTCGGCCCGGCCTTGTCCGACTACGGTTACCGATAGCCCAAGGCGTTTTGCAAGAATGGCGTAGAGCGCTTTTCGATCGGCGTTCTCCTCATTCATCACTTTGGTTTGAGCGGGGGCTAGCATTGCGCGCTGTTCAAGCAGGCCTTTGTTGTTTTCGCCGAGGAGGGCTTTGATTTTCAATTCGTCTACGGCTCCTACGCGTTGAAGAATACGTTGTTTAATACCGTTTTCTTCAGCTTGGGCGTTCGCGCTTTGCGGCAAGACGGCAAGCGCGGAGAGGGTCAGTATGAGGGAAAGGGTTATTCGGATCGTTTTCATTGGATGTCTTTAAAGTTGTGGCTCTAGAAAGAAAGGGATGTGGATGCGGCGTCGATGTCGCCGAATACGTC
>JABITN010000054.1 GCA_018700525.1 Opitutales bacterium | reverse complement strand
GGATATTCCAGATACAGGGCATCACCACTTGATTATCGATACGAAGGATCTACCGAATCTGGATGCACCGCTTCCTGCTTCGGATAAACTGAAGCATTTCGGAAAAGGCCAAACGGAAGCCAAAATCGAGTTGGCCCCGGGCAAGCACACGCTTCGTCTCGTATTGGGAGATAAAATACATCTTCCGCATTCTCCAGCGGTGATTTCCAAGGAAATTACGATTACGGTAGAGTAGGGTATTCAGTGAGAGTTATTGCCCTTCCATCAATAGGTTGATATTGTCGCCTCATCGAGGCGATTCACATTAGGGGACCTAAATCTCTTAGACTCGTTCGACTATCTGATTTCCAAACGTCGAGGAAGTCTTGGCCTACAGCCCGAGTTTGCCGAATGCGTCGGAGAGGCCGTTACCTTCGAATGAGCGTTTTGGTTTGCTTCGTTGAGTGGGACGATTCGTCTGTGGTCGCTTGGCGGAGTCGCGGCGTCCGTTGTCGCGGTCGGCGGTGCGGGGCTTGGAGCCGATTTCAGGCTGGCTCTTCATCGAGAGGGCTATGCGTATGCGAGCTACGTCGATTTTAGTGACTGTAACATGCGTTTTCTGGCCAACTTTTACGTGCTCGCTCGGTTCTTTCACAAACGTGTCGGCAAGTTGGCTGATGTGGACGAGACCGTCTTGGTGAACGCCAATGTCGACGAAGGCTCCGAAGGCGGTGACGTTGGTGACGACGCCTGGTAGCTTCATGCCTTCGCGCAGATCGCCGATTTCATTGACACCTTCTTTGAATTGCACGACTTCGAATTGTTCTCGAGGGTCGCGCCCGGGTCGAGCCAGCTCTTGCAGGATGTCCTTCAAAGTGGGTTCGCCAACTTCGTCTGTAGCGTATTTTTGGATATCGACCTTCCCGCGAGCAGAACTGTCGGTCATCAAGTCTTTTAGGCTGCCCGATAGATCCTTGGCCATTTGCTCGACGAGGCTGTAGCGTTCCGGATGAACGGCGCTTCCGTCTAGGGGGTTGGCTGCATCGCGGATGCGTAGGAATCCTGCGGCTTGTTCGAACGCTTTTGGGCCGACTCCTGCTACTTTGAGAATTTCATTGCGCGATTTGAAAGGGCCTTCGTCTTCTCGACGTTTGACGATGGCTTCGGCGATGCGCGGGTTGAGGCCGGAAACGTAGGAGAGCAATTGCTTGCTGGCAGTGTTAATCTCCACTCCAACGCCGTTGACGCAGCTCATGACGACATCGTCGAGGCTCGCTTTGAGAGCGCGTTGGTCGACGTCGTGTTGGTATTGGCCGACGCCGATCGATTTGGGATCGAGCTTTACGAGTTCGGCAAGCGGGTCGGTTAGTCTTCGTCCGATGGATACGGCTCCACGGACAGTGATGTCTTTGTCGGGGAATTCATCGCGAGCCGCTTCGGATGCGGAATAGATGGAAGCTCCGCTTTCGTTTACGCTTACAATGAGGATGGACTTAGGAAGTCCGCATCCTTTGACGAACGTTTCGGTTTCACGGCCGGCGGTGCCGTTGCCAATGGCGATGGCCTTGATTTCGAACTGTTTGCATATTCTGAGAAGCAGGTCTTTGGCTTCCCCTTGTTGACGAGCTCCGTGGGTTGGGTAGATGACGGAGTCAAAGAGGAGTTTGCCTTGCGGATCGAGAGCGACGAGTTTGCAGCCTGTGCGGAATCCCGGGTCGATTGCGACGATGGCTTTTTGACCGAGAGCGGGAGCGAGGAGGAGTTCACGTAGGTTGGAGGCGAATACGGAAATCGCTTCCTGGTCGGCTCGTTTTTTCAGATTGAGACGAGCAGCGGTTTCCATAGAAGTGGAAAGCAGGCGCTTGAATCCGTTTTTGGTCGCGAGCCTGACTTGTTGGCTAGCTGGCGATTGTCCGGAGACGAATCGGTGTTCGAGTTTGGCGATGGCCCCATCTTCATCCGGTCGGACGGTCATGCTGAGATTCATTTCGCTTTCGCCACGTCGAATGGCGAGGATGCGATGCGATGGGGCTTTCTTGGCGGGTTCGGACCAATCGAAGTAGTCGCGGAATTTTTCGCCTTCGTTCTCTTTGCCTAGCATGACCTTGGAGGCGAGAGTCGATTCGGAAAGGTAGTAAGAGCGTAGTTCCGCCCGGGCGTCCGCGTCGTCGTTGATCCACTCGGCGATGATGTCGCGAGCTCCGGTTAGGGCTTCTTCGGTACTGGCGACTTCTTTTTCGGAGTCGATGAATGCTTTCGCTTCGTTTTCCGGATCGCAGTCGCTGGCTTGTTCGAAGATCTTTTGGGCGAGTGGCTCAAGGCCTTTTTCGCGAGCGATGGTGGCTTTGGTACGACGCTTGGGTTTGTAGGGTTGGTAGACGTCTTCGAGTCGAGCGAGCGTATCCGCATTTTGGATGGATGATTTGAGGGTATCGGTGAGCAGCTTGCGCTCTTCGAGTGATTTGATGATCGCTCCGCGTCGCTCTTCGATAGCTTTGAGCTGGGCGAGCCGATCGCGAATGGCTGCGATGGCGACTTCGTCGATTCCTCCAGTTGCTTCTTTACGGTAGCGGGCGATGAAGGGAACGGTTCCTCCTTCTGCGAGCAGCTTTACAGTGGCAGCAGTCTGGTGGATTTGCAGACAGAGTTCATCGGAAATTTTGGGAAGAAACGATTCGACCATATCGAAGTTGGAAATGTGAAAAATGGGCAAGAATGAGAGGGGGCTGGCGACTGACAAGCGATTAATGTAAATACTGAACAGGGGATGCAAATTGAAGTCGTTGTTCCTTGTCAGTCGCTAGGATGCCTCCGTTGGGCCTCGCCAAATAAGGTTTGGGACCGCAATGGGGAATCTATTGGCTCGAGATGACCAATAGGGTCTAGATCGAACTTTCTCCAGGAGCGGCTTGTGTTTCGCGAAAAAGCACTTTAGCCGTAGCCCTTCTTTTGAACTATCCACAGACTTAGAATATGAGCGTTAAGAAAGTAGGCATTCTCACGGCGGGGGGCTTGGCTCCCTGTCTTTCCTCTGCGATTGGCGGATTGATCCAGCGATACACGGAAATTGCTCCTGATGTGGAGATCATTTGCTACAAGAACGGCTATTACGGCTTGTTGAAAGGCTTGAGCTACAAGGTGACTCCGGAAGTGCGTAAGAACGCTGGCAATCTGCATGTATTTGGCGGCAGCCCGGTAGGCAATTCGCGCGTGAAGCTCACTAATAAAGCGGACTGCGAAAAGCGTGGATTGGTAAAGCCTGGCGAAGATCCGCAAAAGGTGGCGGCTGAACAGCTGGTGAAGGATGGAGTGGATGTGCTTCATACGATCGGAGGCGACGACACGAATACCGCGGCAGCGGATCTGGCGAAGTATTTGGGGGAGAATGATTATGCGCTGCAGGTGATCGGCTTGCCGAAGACGATCGATAACGACGTGTATCCTATCAAAACCTCGCTTGGAGCTTATACGGCGGCAGAGCATGGGGCTAATTACTTTGAAAACGTAGTCGCTGAGCACAATTCGAGCCCGCGTATGTTGATTATCCATGAAATTATGGGTCGTCATTGCGGCTGGTTGGCAGCGGCGACGGCGAAAGAATATCATGATCGCATGGCGAGTAAACCTTGGGTGCCTGAGATTGGCTTAGCCCAGGAGCGTCACGATGTGCATGCGGTT
Source organism: Opitutales bacterium (assembly GCA_018700525.1). Taxonomy (GTDB): domain Bacteria; phylum Verrucomicrobiota; class Verrucomicrobiia; order Opitutales; family Opitutaceae; genus Pelagisphaera. Next base: position 29,024 of record JABITN010000054.1, on the reverse strand, counting down.
TACCTTCCGGAATTGGATATCGATTTCAAGGCAGAGGCAGTGCGCCTTAGCAAGCAACTAGACGAGCATGACGCCGTGAACATCTTCTTGAGCGAAGGAGCGGGTGTCGATGCGATCATCGCTGAGAAAGAAGCTGCTGGAGAGGGGATCGTGCGCGATGCGTTTGGGCATGTTCAGCTCGATTTCATTAACCCGGGCCAGTACTTCGCAAAGCAGTTTAAGGAAATGATTGGTGCTGAGAAGGTGTTGGTCCAGAAGAGCGGGTATTACTCTCGTGCCGCAAAAGCGAATGCGAAGGATTTGAATCTGATTAAGAGCTGCACGGATAAGGCTGTCGAATCGGCGTTAGCGGGCGAAAGCGGACTGATCGGTCATGATGAAAACGACCGCGATATCCTTCGAGCGTGCGAGTTCGAGCGCGTTGCGGGCGGCAAGCCTTTCGATACGAACGAAGAATGGTTCGATGAATTGCTCGCCAGCATTGGTCAGCCTAAGGGAGCCCCAACGGCGGTTCATTGAGCTTTTACAGATAGGGGTGCGCTCTTCCCGCTTGCAGGCGTTATCGGCGTTTATTCCAGTCGTCGGAATCGAACTGCTGGGATAGCTGAGATTCTTCTGAATCTTTCCACTCTGGCCAGGCTTTGAATTGGATCTCTGCATCTGCGGCCTTGCCGATTTCTAGGATGAAATCATTGTAGAATTGGTTCCATTCCATGTTTGGGACGATGGGTTTCCAGATGGATCCCTGCATCAAATAGCCTGCCTTTGAGCGTTTTTGAGCGGCTCCGGCTACTTTACTTGGGAAATTGCGGAGCACTACGTCGTAGACTTCCGGTTTGTTGAAACAGACTCCTGGCGTGGAGCTTTCTGGCGCTGATAGGTTAAGTGCAACGTCGCTGCCTTGGGTTGCCATGGCGGCGATTATGCAATCGTGCACTTTCTTGTAAATATCTAGCGGCTGGTCGTTTCCTAGTGGATGGCCGGTCGGGATGACGAGCGAGTAGGTCCAGTCTTCCTGGTGGTTTACTACGCCACCACCGGTTGGGCGTCGGCAAATATCAGCTGTTGGATGGTCTATTTCCGAACGAATATAGCTGAAAGCTTGGCTCAATCCGAATGTGTATGAAGGGCGGGTCCATTCGTAGTGGCGAATGCGTAGAGCATCGCTTGGGTGATAGCGATTCAGGAGCAAAAAATCATGGGCCATGTTTTTGGCCGCGGTATGAGTAGCATCGGGGATGACGTGAAGCTCGTGGGACATTCGGTAATCGAGTTCTGTGGTAAATCGGACGGACGGCTATCTATGGGCACAACCTGAATTCGAATACGTGTCCAGGAGAATATAGAGTATATCGTTTGCGATTCCCATATGAGAAGCGGGTGGAATATCCGCGAAAGTTAGATTGCGTTGAACCAGTTGCGATAAGGTTTTGGGACGACCAGCGCGTCGAGTTGGTCGGCGAATGCTTGCGGGCGCGTTTTGAGGAGGCCGGCAAGCGGTTGCAACTCGAGGGACAGATCGGCTTGTCGATTGGCGAATCGCGGATCGTCGCCTCGTTGGGATTCTTGGATAAAGTCTTCGGGTAGTCCGAAGTGAATCAGGATCTTCTGTCCAATTTCGAAGCGGGAAAGTCGGTTTTCGCCCGCCCAATGGAGGAGTCCTCTCTGATCCTTGCGTTCGCACAGTTCTACCATCGCTTCCGCGAGATTATCGGTCAGGCAAGGTTGGCGATATTCGTCAGTGAATAGGTGCGGCCGATCCCCATGGCTCCAGGCGTGGAAGAGTTGCTCGTGTATGCTGCGCGTGCCTCTAGGGCTATTCCCATTGAGTAGCGGTATCCGGATGACGGATGCGAATTCTTCGGCCATTTCGAGGACGCGTTTCTCCGATTCGGATTTTTGCTCCCCGTATTTATTTGGCGGATTCGGATCGTCGGAGATCGAATAGGGAGCTGCTTTCCCGTCGAAAACTTGGTCGCTAGAGACGTGAAGATAGCGAGCGAAGAGGTGTCGCGAGAGTAGGGCTAGCTTTTCCGGAAGGCTAACGTTTATTTCCGCTGTTTTGTCGGGATCGGTTTCGCAATCGGAGGGCGTCGCGTAGGCGGCGCAATTGACAATCGCGTCTGGAAAGTTTTCCAGGACCAGCTTTTCGAGAGTAGCTAGGTCGTGGAGATCGATGCGCTTTTGCTGGTCGAGGCCTTCGATGTTTTCCGAATAGGAGCCTACGAGGCCGAGGACTTCGTGTTTTCTGCGGTGAGCGGCTTTTGCGAATGCACTACCCAAGAGTCCTGATGCTCCTGTGAGTAAAATTTTCATTTCCCTGTATTCATATTTGAACAGTCGATGGCCGATGTGTCATTCGATTTGCCACGGTGCTGAGGTGTCGCCTGCTGCGAGGCGGGATAAGCAGAGAATGGGATGCCGTGTGGAAAGCGATGCGCTTGAAGGTGTTGGTTCTCGTGTGCAGGAGCGAGCCTTAGGAGGGACAGATTGAGTTCGTGTCCTACTAACATTATTGAATCTACAGCTCGGCAGCCTGCTTCGGCAACGGCGGAAGGGTCGTCTTCGGGAGCGAGGGACTTTTTGTCTTTATGGAATCGCGAATACTTCGACAAGAGCGACGCCTGAAGTTTGATTCTCGCCGCTCACTTTCACAGTGTAAAGACCAGGTTCGAGATCGAGGATCAGCGCGGCGTCTTCGCTTCCTTCATCGATTGGTTGGGCTCCCACCAAGGCACTGGCTTCATTGATAGTCTCTGGGTTCCACAGGTTTCCCCATCCGTCGTTTTGAGCTATTACCTCTCCGAAGAAGTCATAGACAGTGATTTCAGGAAATTCGAGAACGCCAGCTACATCTTGCTTAATGAGGCCCGGTCCAATGGCTCGGATGAGAACGCGGGTAGGAAGATCGCCTTGTACGATGAAGCCAGGAATTACGACTTCGTCGCCAACGCCAACGAAGGCGCGGGACGATACATTAACCAATCGAGTGAGGTTTTCTCCAACTTCGAATGCTTCGACAAGAGCAATTCCGCTTGTATCGTCTTCGCTGCGGACGATCGCGGTATAAAGGCCTTGCTCAAGTTCGACTAGCAAAGCGGTATCGCCAGGTTCTAGAGGCTTTCCTCCTCCTGCTCCCGTTTCGAGAGAGGCTTGAGTGATAGCGCCAGGGTTTTCATTTTCGCCCCAGCTATTATTGAAGTGTATCATCTCGCCAGAACTATTGTAAATTTCGAGTCTTGGATTTGAGAGTCGGTCAAGTCCCTCGGGAAGCCCAGGACCCAGTCCTCGGATCAATATCTGCTTAGGTTCTGGTCCGATTACGACAAACCCAGCAATTAGAACGTTGGCTCCTGAACCAACCCGGGAACGGGCTGCGACGTTAATAAGCCGTTTGTCGGTAACAAGAACCTCTGATTCGGCGCTTGTGGCGGTGCCGCCCGCACTTGTCGCAACAACATGGTAAGTGCCTTCGTTTTCCGCTCTTGCTGGGTTGATCGTTAGAGTGTCGTTGGTTTCTCCGGGCAAGGCATTACCCTCGAAAAACCACTGGTAAGAGACGGCTGATGTCGAGACTGCTCGCGTGTCTAGGAATGCTTGAGTACCGAGCAGGGCAATGTCTCCTAATGGGTGGTCTACGAAAACCGGAGCGGAAGGCAGAAATTCTATTGAAAGAGCAGCAACAGCGCTGGTGACCGAACCGGAGGTTGACGAAACCACAACTGTATAGTCTCCATCATTGTCGGATGAAGCGTTGTCGATTGTGTAGGCAGAGTTCGTTGCTCCTTCGAGGTCGATACCGTCTTTTTTCCATTGGTATTCGAATGGCCCTTGTCCCTCTGCTTCGACTGACAGAATAACTGTTTCGCCATCGTAAGAAGTTTCGCTTGCCGGTTGTTCGGCGATGCTTGGAGGCAGGATATCCGCGAGGCCGACGATAGCAATGGCGCTGGCTCCGTTTGTGAACGAATAATTCAGAGCGATTTGATTTGCGGTATTGAAACCGCTAATCGTGGCCGATTTGATCGTCGCTGGGAAACTTGGCCGAACCTCGATGGTGTCTCCTGCACGCGCGACAAGGGCTAAGAATCCGTTCGAATCCGTCGCCCAAGCACCTGTGTCCGTGGTATCGGAGATGGAATCTCCAGATCCTGAGAGAGAAGCTTGGAAAGCCACTTGTCCGTTGCCATTGAGGTGAGGAGAGCTAAGAATGTTGAATGTTACGCCACTCTGAGCGCCTGGCGCTTGCATGTCGGTTTGGGCGACGATCGACCAAACTCCAGAGCTGTCACGATGAAGGATTGTCTGTAGGTCTCCGAGAGCTTCCGTAGCGAGTACAGCGAGGTCTCCGGCTCCATTTACAACAGGATCAAGGAATTCGGAATAGGTTCTAGGAGTTCCGAAAACATCGATTGCTTGAGTAGTCGATGCAAGCGTTGCAAGGCTGCCGTCGGAAAACTGGTAGAGACCTTCCGCTTCGTTTTCGGTAAGTAAATTCGACCAGAAATAAACGTCTCCGTCGCTGTCAACTGCCGGTTTGCCGAACGAGAGAAAGGTGTCGGACGAATCTGGCGCCGTATCGCCGGTTTTAGCAATCAAGGTCGCATTGCTGCTGGAATCGACACTCCAAATCGCAATATCGTTATTGAAGCTGTTCTCGTCGCCGTCTTCCAAGCTTGCGGTAAATGCCCCCGCAAGGGTTGCATTGAACGAACTGGCAACAGGCGCTTCGAGGGTAAGGGCACCGCCATTTGCGGTGGATCCTCCGATTGCGACGAGGCGCTGTCCATTCAATGGAGCGGATATGGAATCTAGATCGACGATCCATAGACCTGATTCGTCGGGAGTTTGACCGGTTCGTAGACGAGACCAGAAAGAAAAGGCATTCGCGGGAACACTTTGAGGAGTGCCCAGAATTTGGTGACGGCGACTGTTGTCGCGCGTTCCGCTGAAATCGATGAGCGGCGCGGTAGACTCATGCGTGTGTAGTTGAAGCTCTTGAGAATTTGCGTTGGCAGAAAGGAGGAGGTCTATTCCATCGAGTGGATGCGATTCAGCCAGGGTAGCGATTAACGCCACGTTGTTGCTCTCGGTTGCAGATACGGAGCGAATGCTTTCTATCTCGCCTGCTTGGCCGTTAACGGTCGCCGTTTCGCCTTTCGCGGCTAGGGTGATCAGCTGTCCGTTGTCGAATTGCAGCGCTGCGTCCAAGTGCGTATTGCTCTGGTTGGCCACTTCGATGAGAAGGTTGAGAGTGGCGACCGCTTGAGCCTTGGTTTCCGGATCGAGCGACGGCTCGGAATTGGGGGGCATACTATTGTTGTTGATCCGATTCCGGATGGCCGTGAGGCCATTAGGACGAGCGAGGAGATCTTGGGCTGTGAGAATGGGCCTTAGGTCGATATTGTTCAACCGAGGGCCTCCGTCGCCATGACATTTGTAGCAACTCTCAGCAAAAAGAGGGAGCAGATCGTTTTGGAATGCTTGGTTGAGCTCAGGGTTCTCAAAGCGGGCTCCAAATGCAACCTGTCCTGATTCGTTGATTTCAGGCAGGCTGAATGACTCGTATGTCTGCTCCGGATTCGTGTCTGCCGTGTCTCCAGATAGCGAAACGAGTGTGAATGTATTCGCAAAAGAGCTGCTTGAAAGAAGCCCTACTGCGGCGAAAGATAGAATTGTTTGGATCGTCTTCATAGTCCTTAGAGGAATGCAAGTGGATCGAAGTTGACGGGTTGCGACGGGAAGATGTTCGGCATGGCAGATGGGGGGACGCCCATCCACTTTTCTAACAAGGTCCTGTAGACGGTTCTGAAGTCTACATTGAAGTCCATACTGTTCCGCTTGACGCGGGCATCCGCTGCTAAATCTGGATACAAACCGTAGTAATTGTTTCCATTGACTTGCCCACCCATGACGAAGAGCGATTCCGCGGCTCCATGGTCGGTTCCGCTACTTCCGTTTTGGATGACTTTTCGGCCAAATTCACTAAAGGTGAGAATGACGACGCGGTCCCAAATTCCTTGGGCTTTCATCTCGTCGATGAAGGCCTTGAGGCCTCCGTTGAGATCATCGAGTAAATTGAAGTGACGGCCAGCCAAAGGTCCGAGGTTTACGTCTACTTGGTTGTTGTGCGTGTCGTAACCACCTTGGCGGGCGTAGTAGATAGAGGTGTCGCTCTTACCTTTGATCAGTTGAGCGATGACTTTCAAGTTGTTGGCAAGGCCATTGCCGGTGGGCCATTCCGAATTTGTCAGGAGCGTGCCGCCTTCCTCAATTGCGGCTTGTACGTTTGCGGTGCTGACCATTGCACTGTGGGCAGCTCGCTGTACGTAGGCAAGGGTTGTGTCCGTAGTGCTGATGCCGTCGTCAGTCGGATGATCGAGACCGATCAGTTTGCGATACATTTTGTCCAGAGGTTGTTCGCGCCCGGTTTCCGACTTATCCCGCCAATTGAAGTAGCCTGGATTTTTGAACGTCGCTGTGGGGCTGAGACCATTGGAACTTCTGAAAGCGAGTGTCGGACGACCGTTAATATAGATACCGCTTGTGGAGCCGCAACCGTCGCATTGATTGTCGAAATATCTCCCGATCCATCCGTCCTTTGACATCGTATTGGGTTTGGCTGAGTGCCAGTAGTCGTAGGAACTAAAGTGGGATAAGTTTGGATTTGGGTATCCAACTCCATTGATGATCCCGAGGTCACCGTCTTTCCAAAGCGTGTCGAAGTAAGTAAGATTTGGATGCAATGCCAAGGCTTCGTCGTTGCCGGTAACACTAGGACCATTTTTATCGGTAAGTTTATGGAAACCGTGAGTCTCATTTAGGCGAAGTGAAGATCGCGCTGTATTGTATATGCTGTTTCCGTAGGGTATGACTGTATTAAGCGTATCATTACCGCCGGCCATCTCTAGAAGGAGCAGAATCGGTCCGTCACCTCCGTTGGAAGGAACTGACTGGGCCCTGGCATCGAGGTTGAAAAGGGTTTGCTGGAGGAATCCCGGTAGGGTTAGCGAAGCGGTGGCCCCCCATGCGGATTTGGCAACGAAATCTCTTCGGTTTAATTTACTGTTTATATCCACTTTCGGTTTTGTTGCGGGCTATTGAAGTTGGTACTCGGGCAATGCGAGCAGAAGTCGTATTAATTCCTTTACGCCTTCCAAAGAGTCGAGCTGCTCGGATATGGCGGAATAACGTTGATAGAGCGTTCGAATCTGACTCTTGCGGAGTGTTTTGTTGGGTAGAAAACGTTTCGTCAGGGCGTCAATTAGCAGGGGAAAGTTCTCTATGGTTCGGAGTTCTCGAGGCGCGATGCTATTCCAATCGACTTCCGGATATTCGTCTAGACTGTTGCGAACACGATTGTTGGTGAGAACGTCGAAATTGCGGTGACTCCATATGCTTGGCATATTCATGCGAAATACCATCGATCCCGTTGCGAGCCAGGTGTTGCCATCGCCATCGGGCTCTGGCCAGCCTGCTATGCTGGGAGGGAAAAGGATTTCATAGCCGAGCTGTTGCATGACGTCTTCGATTGCATCTTTAGAGACCAAAGGAGCTTCGAGCTGCTTTTCCAGAATGGTCAGAATATCGCCAGCATCTTTGACTTGAGAATTGATGGCTGAGTCATCGTAGAACTCTTGACTGAGGAAGATATCTTTCAAGAAAGGGCGAATCTCGTAGTCGTGCGTGTCACGAAAACGCAGAGCGAGGGCGGCGACTAATTCCTTGGATGGATTCGGAGAGGCGAAGTAGCGCCAGAGTTTCCAGCTAAGGTGTTTTGCACAGCGCGTGCTGTTAAAAATGAGTTCGATAATATCGTCGCCGTCGACGATGTCGGCTCCTCCCGGCATTGCTTCGTTGCCGAAGAACGATTTGGCTGATTTGTCTCTTAGACCATTGTTTTGCCAAACGGCAGCTGGGTATGGGCCATTATTCGTATTGTTGGGGTAACGATAATTGTAGATTTTTCTACCGGTAAAGGCTTCGGCAGCGGTGCCCACATCCTCTTCCGTGTAATCGTCGTTGTCGTTCGTGAATGTATCGCCAACTCCAAGTGTGAAAAGCTCCAATAACTCCCGGCCAAAATTTTCGTTGATGCTTCTGTTTGTGCTCACGTACAAATCGAGCGTGCGTACCATCGCGATCGACCAGGAAACGTGGTTAACCATTGTTCGAAAATTCCCATAATGTCCATCGGGGACCAGCCTTTCGTCGCCTTCGAATGGCGCGTCTTGCCCCGCGACATTTCCAGCGGCGTGTTTTCGCAGTATTTCGAAATAGCGGAGGAGACCAATGAATCTATAGTACTGTCCGATGGCGGCGGAATCGATCGCGAAGTGATCGGTGAAGAATTTCAGAAGTTTGGCTGCGAGCGGTTGGCCTTCCTTGAGAGATGCAAAATACCAGCGAGTGAATTCGCGTCGACGAATGCCTTGATTACGGAAATTGGAATTGCTGTTGGCGGCTTCCGTATTGCCGTCTGGATCGTAGAAGTCGCCGTTGGGATCTTTGTCACGAAGTGCCCAATCCGGCCAAGGTTGACTAGACCAGTCTTCACTGGTTTCGAGCAACGAGTCGACGGCGGCTTCAATACCTGATTCTTCGCCGAGGCGAAAGAGTGCTTCTTGCTCATCGGGCGATCCGCCGAAGCCAGCTCGATTGAGGAGATGGATGGCTGCGCGGCGGGACCAGGACTCTTGTGGCAGGGGGTCTAACATGATTACGTATTAAGTTGGCGCGAGGCGCGTTCGATAAGCTGCGACTGGGAAGGAGGCTTGAGATTCAAGCTTCGATTAGCGTCGTAAATTTAGCGTGAATGGTTTCTTCAGTTCGTATGACCGGTGACCGGTAAGAGTTGTTCTGAAAAAAATTCAGGGAGAGGTTTCGAGGTTTGATAAGCCAAGTTGTAGTTTAGCATAATGTTTTTAGGGTATCCGAGTTTGGGAAGGCAATACTTTTGCTTGTTTCAGTCGTGTATCCGAATTATCGACGAGGTTTTCGTGAAATTTATGGGTGTTTGCGCCTAAATACGGGCTTTCCTCCCTAGGGAATGTTATCGCTTTCAGTTTTTTTGAAGAGGACGCCAAGACCGGGAAGGGCATTTTCATGGTCTTCTAGCTTTGCTTTTGTTCACGAAGGCCTCCTAGCATTTGAATAATGCAGGATATTTGGTCGCAATTGAGAAAATGGACGATGTCTGGACGGCAATTCGCATTGGCGACCGTTGTGGAGGCGAGTCGTCCGTCGCCTCGAGGGATCGGATCGGTTCTGGCTGTGAGCGAAGATGGCGATTCGTTTATAGGTTCAGTGAGCGCGGGTTGTGTGGAAAATGAGGTAATACAAGCGGCGAAAGCCTGCATGGATGACGGACAAACCCGTTGGCTGACGTTTGGACCAGAGAATGGATTTCCGTGGGAAATCGCACTTTCATGCGGCGGACGGATTCGGGTCCGAGTGGAGCGTTTCGTGGGTTCGGCGAATTCGGCGATTGGCGAGGCTTTGGGAAACTTGTTGGACGAACAACATAGCGGTTTGCTGCTTAGTGCCGATGGCGGACATTGTTTGTTCGATGAATCGGGTACTCTGTTGGCGGAAGCAGGTGAGGTCTCTGAAGAGTTGGTTCAAGTGGGTCGGGACCATTTGAAGTCAGGCGGGGGGACCGTTGAAGTGGATTGGGAAGATGGAAGAGCATTGCTGCGAGTGTTGGCTCGGCCCAAGCGGCTTTTCGTTATCGGGGCAGCTCATATAGCGATTCATTTGGTTGGCTTTGCTCGAACGTTGAACTACGAGACGATCGTGATCGACCCGCGGGAGGCCTATGCTCGGCTTGATCGTTTTCCGGCGACTCCGGACAGACTGTTTGGCGAATGGCCGAAGCAAGCATTGGAGATGTTTCGAATTGGACCGGATGATTGCGTTGCCGCGATGACTCACGACCCGAAAATCGACGATGAAGCGCTCGAGCTATTCCTGAAAGGAAATTGTGGATACATTGGAGTGCTCGGCAGTCGCAAAAGCCATGCAGCTCGATTGAAACGTTTGGCTAAAAAGGGATTCGATGACGCTACGCTCGCTCGAATCCGCGGGCCCATAGGATTGGATATCGGTAGTGAAACGCCGGCTGAAATCGCTTTGAGCGTTATGGCTGAAGTCGTGAAAGTTCGCCATCTTGACCAAACATGATGGATTCACGAACGGTGGTCGCAATCATTCTCGCTGCCGGCCAGTCTAGGCGGATGGGACCGGTCAACAAGCTGTTGATGGTGGTTGAAGGCGTTCCGATGGTTGAACGCGTCATGTTGGCGATTCAAGCAGCGGGAGTTGAGAAGATTATAGTGGTGACGGGTTTCGAGAGCGATCGAATCGAAGAGCGCTTGAGCGGGTATGATATTGAATTTGTTCGGAACGAGAAATTCGAAGCGGGGATGGGATCATCTTTGGCTGTGGGAACGGCAGCTTTGGCGGAAAAGCGTTTCGATGGTATTCTCGTATGCTTGGGCGATCTTCCCTACCTGAAGAAGGACTCGATCGTGAAAGTTATAGATGCGTTCAATCAAGCGAATGGAGAAAAAATAGTCGTACCTTGCTTCGAGGGGAAGCGAGGGCATCCCGTTATATTCCCTTCTCGTTACAGAGAAAACTTGGAGAGCCTGGAAGGAGACGCTGGGGCTCGAGCCCTAATTCAACAGGAAGCGCGAAATCTTTTGGAACTGGGTCTTTCGGAGGAAGGAATAATCCGAGATATGGATACGGCAGAATCAGACTAATTCTTAGGTTTTGGTTCCTATGTTTGCGGCTGCTCGCTAGTTCTTAAGCAAAAAAGCCAACCTCTTTCGAGATTGGCTTTTACCCTTGAAATTGGATGACTGAAGCTAGGCTTCGATTTGCGGACGTGCAGGGTCGGGCCAGTCGATGTGATAGAATTTGCCGCGGTCCTCATCGGTACGTTCGTAGGTATGAGCTCCGAAGTAGTCGCGTTGAGCTTGCAGCAAGTTGGCTGGGAGGCGTTCGCTCCGGTAGCTGTCGTAGTAAGAGAGCGATGACATGAAGGTCGGGATCGGGACGCCGCTGGTAGCGGCGGCTGCAACCACCTTACGCCAATTCGTTTGGCAGCGATCGATCTCGCCTTTGAAGTAAGGATCGAGCAGCAGGTTGGCCAGGTTGGGATCGCGTTGGTAGGCTTCGTAGATCTTTTGGAGGAAGGCTGCGCGGATGATGCAACCGCCGCGGAAGATCATGGAGATTGCTCCGAAGTCGAGTTTCCAATCGTACTCGTCTTGAGCAGCACGCATGAGCTGGAAGCCTTGAGCGTAGGAACAAATCTTCGAGCAGTAGAGCGCGTCGTGGATGGCTTGGATGAATGCTTCCTTGTCGCCGTCGAAGGCATCGAAGATCGGGTTGATGATCTTGGAAGCGGCAACGCGTTCTTCTTTAACTGCACTGAGGCAGCGGGCGAAGACCGCTTCTGCGATCGATGGAGCAGGGATGCCCATGTCGAGCGCGTTGACCGAGGTCCATTTGCCGGTGCCTTTTTGGCCGGCCGTATCGAGGACGATATCGACGAATGGTTTGCCGGTCGCGGGATCGGTTTGCTGGAGAATGTCGGTAGTGATTTCGATGAGGAAGGAGTCGAGGAGACCGTCATTCCATTTCCCGAAAACCTCGCTCATCGCTTTTGGGTCCATGCCCAGCAGGTTGGACATGAGGGCGTAGGCTTCGCAGATCATCTGCATGTCGCCGTACTCGATGCCGTTGTGGACCATCTTCACGTAGTGGCCGGCTCCGTTTTCGCCGATGTAGGTGGTGCAAGTCACGCCACCTTCTACCGGATTGCCGGGAGTGGCTCCATCGATTGGTTTTCCGGTTTCGGCGTCGACCTTGGCGGCGATGGCTTCCCAGATTGGCTTGAGTTCGTTCCAGGCGGATTCTTTGCCGCCGGGCATGAGAGAAGGACCGAAGCGGGCGCCTTCTTCGCCGCCAGAAACGCCGGAGCCTATAAAGCGAAAGCCTTTTTCGTTGAGCTCTTTTTCGCGGCGGATTGTGTCGGTCCAGAGAGCGTTGCCGCCGTCGATGATGATATCGTCGGGATCGAGCAGAGGAAGGAGGCCATTGATGACGGCATCGGTGGCTCGGCCTGCTTGCACGAGAATGATCATCTTGCGTGGGCGCTTGAGCGATTGAACGAAATCTTCGAGCGTTTGGGCTCCGCAGAGTCCTCCAGGCGTGGCCGGATTTTTGGCTACGAAGGCGTCAGTCTTCGACGTCGTTCGGTTGTAGACCGAAACGCGGAAACCGTGGTCGGCTATGTTGAGGGCGAGGTTTTGACCCATGACGGCGAGGCCGACGAGTCCTATGTCTGATTGTTGATTGGACATCTATAGTATCGTTGTGAAGCGGTGATATAAGGCCCCCGCCTATTCGCCATCAAGCCCGAAAGGGCATTTGAGCCGATTATTTCACACACGTGTGTGGTTCTGAGTGAATGAGCCGATTTTCAGAACCAGGGATTGGCTTCACATCTTGGTGTGAAGGAAGGGGGCGATTGCGTCGACGATCGAGGTGATGAGTTCCGGTTCGTTGCGGTTGTAGACCCAGTTCATGCAAACGATAACGCATGTTGTGCCGATGATCGGGTACATGACTAGTTTGGGGAGAGAGTTGAGGGTCTTGAAAATCGAGTACGCGAAGAGGAGTCCGATGCATCCGAGGGCGTATGGAAACCAGGGTTGATCGTACAGGGGCTGTAGAGATTTGAATAGCTGTTCCACGTATAGCATCGTCGCTAATGCGAGTTTTTCAAAGGGGATAACGACTTGCGAATGGGGTGACTTTAGCGAGGAGGGCGTTTATCCGACGGGGATAGGGGAATGACCGGTCTTTATTCGATTAGCGAATGTGGCGAGGGCGCTTAGCGAACTGTCTTGGTTTGGCAGTTGACCCACTCGGTCTTGCCGTTTTGGTAATGTTCGCGTTTCCAAATTGGGACTCGAGCCTTGGTTTCATCGATTATGTAGCGGCAGGCGTCGAAGGTTGGGCCGCGATGGGGAGAGCTGACTCCGACCCAAACGGCGATGTCGCCGATGGCGAGTGGACCGATTCGATGGACACATGCTGCGGATTCGATGCCGAATCGTTCGATCGCTTCGGCGATTATGCGTTGGCCTTCTTTTTCCGCGAGCGGTTTGTAGGCGGAGTATTCGAGAGCCTCGACAGCTTGGCCTTCGTTGTGGTTGCGAACCCAGCCTTCGAAGGATACGTAGGCGCCGGAGGCGTCATGGAGAAGGTCGGTTCGCAGGGTTTGCATTTCGATGGGATTTTTGGAGATGGAAAAAGACATATTGCTTAACCTCCGGCTACGGGCGGAATGAAGACGACGGTGTCGCCTTCACTAAGGGAGTGGCTCCAATCGGCGAATTCTTCGTTGATGGCGACTTTGAGAGATTCGGGAGGGAGAGAAAATGCGTGTTGTTCGGCGAGCTGAGTGTATAGGTCTCGAGGCGTGGCGGCATTGGTTTCGAGCGTTTCGCTTGAGCAGCCCCGTTGGTCTTTCAAGAGCGCGAAATATTCGATACTGAGTTTCATTTGAATTAGGCTAGCTATTCGTGGCCGAGGTAAAAGGCCTAATTTGCGAGAACGCGTTGTTAAGTAAAAAATCTGACATCATCCTTATATTCAATCGCTTAAGCGGTTAACGAGTGTTTGTTTGGAAGTCGCTTTTGCCGCCGGTTTTTTCAACGAGACGGATGTTTTCGATAACGATGCCTTTGGTGATGGCCTTGCACATGTCATAGAGCGTTAGAGCTGCGACGCTGGCAGCGGATAGGGCTTCCATTTCAACGCCGGTTTTGGCGTCGGTGACCACTTCGGTCCGGACGATCACACGGGAATCGTCGATGGGTTCTACAGTCGTGCTGCATTTTGCGATTGGCAAAGGATGACATAGGGGAATTAGGTCGCTGGTTTTCTTAGCCGCTTGGATTCCGGCGATGATGGCGGTGTGGAATACGGGACCTTTTTTGCTTTGAATGTCGCCACGCTCGAAGCGTTTCATGACCTCCGGAGTCAGGTTGACCGTGGCCTCGGCGCGGGCCGTTCGGCGAGTGACGGGTTTCTCGGCTACGTCGACCATTTGCGGCTGCTGGTTTTCGTCTAAATGAGTGAAGTCTGACATAGGTATATATGAGTTTGATATAGGGAACGCGGACTGCTTGTCGAGTCGATCGGGTTTCAGGTTTGCCAGGGGCGGAATCGGTGGGCGCTACCGGAGACGAACTGGGTTTCGTTTTGAGGCAGTTCGATGAATCCTTGGGTTCGGGCGACGGAGATGTAGTCGCCGGAGGTATTGAACGGGAGCGGTTCGGCCCAGGTTTGTCCGTTGGCGTCGTATTCGATCAATACGGGTAGGAAAAGAGTGATGGGGGGCTTGAATTGAAATTCGGATTTCAATTTGGCGTATTGCGGGGCTCGGGCGGGCAATCCGCAGAGCTGGTCTAGGGCCGGCAGGACGTAGCGGTGCAGGCAGGTGAAGCAGGAAACGGGGTTGCCGGGAAGAGCGAAGACATAGGATTTTCGGTCGTTGATCGTGTAGTCGCCGAACCAGAGCGGCTTACCAGGGCGTTGCGCAACCCATTGAAAAGATTTGCTGACGCCTGCGGTTTCCAGGGCTTCGGGAAGAAAGTCGCGTTTTCCCTTCGAAATCCCGCCGGCTAGGATGATGATGTCGGATTGTTCGAGGATCGAGGCGATGACGCTTTCGGTTTCTTTAAGATCGTCTAGGATGTGAAAGCGGCGGGTTTGAACGTACCCGGTGCTGGCGAGGGCGGAATCCAGGGCGAGGTCGTTGGAGCGTCGGATTTGGTGCGGCAGAGGTTGAGCGGCGATCGGTACGAGTTCGTCGCCGGTAGTGAAGATTGAGATACGGGGGATTTGGGAAACGAGGAGTTCGGCTTTACCGATCGATGCGGCGATGGAGAGTTCTTTGGCGGTGAGCTGGCAGCCAGGTTCGAGAAGCACTTGGCCTGCTTGGCAGTCGGAGGCTTCCGGGTGGACGCCATGCCCACGGTCAAGTGGGGTGCCTTCGCGAATGCGAGCAGTTCCGTCGACGATGTCTAGATCCTCGACTTTGACTACGCAATCTGCCTGATCGGGCAGTGGGGCTCCGGTCATGATTTCGACGCATGCATTGGAGTCATCGAGGCTTAATCTGGGAGATCCGGCGAAGGCGGTTCCTGTGATTGGGAAAGCGCTGCGTCCTTGTTCGATCGCTGCGTAGGAGAGGGCGATACCGTCGAATGTCGAACGGTTAAATGGCGGGGCGTTCCGATCGGCTCGTAGCGTTTCTCTCAATACGCGGCCGAGAGCGTCTTCAATGGAAACGGTTTCGGAGGGCAGCGTTTCGAGGCTGTCGGCTATTAATTGCTCGGCTTCTTCAACGGTAATCACGCGATTATTGATTAGGGATGCTGCGGAGGGAGGCAAGTCAGGATGATTTGTTTGCGGAAAAGCCTTTTCAAACGGTTGTGGGCTAGCATGCTTCATTGCCACATGCCTACTGCTCGTTTCACATATGTTTCCGGTCCGGATGACTATCTGGCATTTCGCCTTGCGAAGCAGGTCTGGAAGGAGATGAGCGCGGATGTGGAGGATGACTTCTCGAAGGAAGTCATCAGCGGCCATGCGGGGAAGGTCGAGGACGTGGAGCAATTGGTGAATCGTTTTCGCGAGGCAACTCAGACATTGGGCTTGTTTGGCGGGCGTCGCGTGGTTTGGCTGAAGGGCTGCACGTTTTTGGCGGACAATCAAACGGGTCGTGCGGAAGGCACTCAGCAAGCCTGCGAAGATCTGCGGGAGATTTTGGAAAAGGTGCTCCCCGAGGAGGTTGGCGTATTGATTTCCGCGTCACCAGTGGATCGTCGGAAGCGATTTCCTAAGTGGCTAGAGAAGCAAGGCGAGTGTGTTGTAGCGGGCGGAGTTGATTCGAAGGGCAAGGGTATCGAGACATTGGTTGCCATCGTGATGGACGAGTGCGAGGCTTTGGGTGTGACTATCGGGAATCAGGCTTTGGAGATTTTGATTAACAAAGTGAATTCGAACTCGCGTCTGCTGTTGGAGGAAACGCGAAAGCTCGCGACTTATCTTGGTGATGAGGGACGCGAGATTACGTCGAAATTGATCGAGGAACTTGTGCCGAATTTTGGCGAGGGGGATTTCTTCGAATCGACGGAGGCGTTCTTTTCGCGAAATCTGCGATGGACGCTGGATGCGTTGAGACGGCATTTCTTCGCCGGACACGATGCACGGCCGGTGATTGCCTCGCTGCAGAATCGCAATCGGTTATTGATTCAGCTGAAGGCGTTGAGCGATGGAGGTGAGATTCAGCTGGGTGGTCGTGGGATCGCCAAGCCAGGTTTCGAGCGAGCGGCTTCCAAGTATTCGGACCGCTACAACGGGCTTTCCAATAAAAGCGGATATAATGTTTTTACACAGAATCTCTGGTATATGGGTAAGTTAATTGGGGAGGGGAAGATGCCGCCATTGAAGCGACTTATCGACCACCAACAGGAATTTATACGAGCCTTCGAAGAAATTGTCGAGCGTCCGAACGAACAAGAAGAGGCTTTGCGAAACATGGCGATTCGCTGTTTGACTTAGGATCGCGAGAATTTGTTAGATGCGAATTTGTCTCTTCACCGATAGTTTTCTTCCTTATATATCTGGGGTTAGCACGGCCGTTTTTAATCAAGCGAACGAGCTTGCAGCTCGGGGGCACGAAGTGAGTGTTTTCCACCCGCGAGCGAAACGCGGCGACCGCTTGGAAAGCGTGCCTGGATTGGATCCGAGCATTCAGACATACGGCCTTCCCTTGTCGGTGGCCGTGTCGAATGTGCCCATGCTCCGTTTTTCGGTTCCTTTGTTTCTCTATACTTACATGCGACTCAAGCGGGCGGATCCGGACGTGATACATGTGCATTCGGAATTTGGCTGCGGTTTGGAAGGGATGTTGTTGGGACGGTGGAAGCGAGTTCCGGTCATCGGAACGTTTCATACGTTTTTTGCGGAGCCGGAGTATTTGAAGCAGTTTCGCATACCGAATTTCGAGATCACTCGGAAGGCCATGTGGAAGTATTCGGTAACGTTTTACAATCGATGCTGCCATATCGTCAGCCCTTCGAAATCGGTGCGGGAGCATTTGGTCACGCGTGGGTTAACGCGTCCGGCGACCTTGATGTCTAACGGAATCGACCGAATAAACTTTCGTCCGCGGGAGGAAATGGATGCGTATCGGCGTTCGTTGGGAATCGCTGATTTTGCTTTTATTTACGTAGGACGGGTTTCGATGGAGAAATCGCTGGATATCGTTTTGAAAGCGTTTCGCGAAACGTTGAAGGTTAATCCTAGGGCCAAGTTGGTGATCGTTGGCAATGGCCCTTCCGACGGACCCCTTGACCAGTGGATTCCGGAACTCGGCTTGAAGGATAGCGTGATCCGTACGGGGCGTATCGAGCGGGATCAATTGATGAAGGACAATGTGCCTTTGCTCGGTGATGTATTCGTCACGGCGAGCAAGACGGAGAACCAACCGGTGAGCCTGTTAGAGGCGATGGCCTTTGGGTTGCCGATGATTGGACCGCGGGCCAAAGGCATTCCTGAGTTGGTCGAAGATGGCGTGGATGGGGTTATTTTCGAGCCGGATGACGTTGGAGAATTGGCTGAGGCGATGACGCGTTTGATGGAAAACGAAACGCTGTGCCGAGAGTTGAGCGCGGCAGCGATTCGCAACGCAAACGAGCATCGGATCGATAAAATCGGCAAACAGCTCGAAGAGATCTACCAAGCGGCGATCAATTCGAAGAAAAACTAGGCGTACCCGAGCTGGGCCCGAACCTCGGAGACTCGTGGCAAGTCTTTGACGCGTTCGAGGATGTCGAGACTGCTTTGAGGGATTTTTGGGGCCTGGACTTTGAGGCTCTTGATTTTGTCGCCTCCATCGTCGCTGCCCCATTTCCAATCGTAGCCGCTCGGTGGCGGGTAGGAATCGATGCCTTCGGTTCGGTCAGACCCGAGAAATTGGAAGAGCTTGCCGGTCCATTGAACCGGGTCTTGAACGAGATCTTCGTAGCGTATCCAGAAATTGGTGCTTCCGTTATCTGGGAAACGAGCGAACAGATTCGCGTAGACGGCGGCCCAATAGCCATTAGCGAGCCAGTTGTCGACGAACTGAGGGATGATGGGTTCGACTTTGCGGAAGGCCATTTTGCGGAGAGAGGCGGTCGAGGTATGGACATCGCGGGCAAGAATGACCTGTCTGACTTCGCTGGCGTTGGGCAGTTTTGGATAACTCTTGGTTTCGTTGAACCATGCGGGGCGTTTCAAAACGACGATTCGTTCGTCGCAAAGAGCGGCGATTTTCGATGCTGCGTCAGGCGCCTGGAACTTTTGGAAGTCCGTTTCGGGCAGACTGGAAATATCCGGTGCGGCGGCCATCAGCGCTTTCAGAAGCGTCGAGCCCGAGCGCATGGTGCTCAATTCGAGAGCGATGGTTTTCTCTGATGGCTCGATTATTGGAGTCGTCATGGTCTGGGAGGCATGCAAGGAAGAGTCACCCATGGCCACAACAAGAAAATGCCCCAATATTTTTCGTTGCCCTTACTGGATTTTGAATGGGCAGACCTTTGGATTTACAACGTTTGAGTTTTAAAGGTAGAGTGTTTGGTGGTTTTAGGGACTGTTAATAAGGCAGCCAAACCGCATCTTCGCGTCTTTTTCGTTCAAATCGAATTTCCTCATATCGCAATACCCTCTGGGTCTTACTCGAATGCTACGCAATCTCCGTTTCAATCCGTCGAAAGCTGCAATTTGATTCTAAGAACTCATTTCAACTGCTCGGGCAGGACTTATTAAACAGTCTCTTAGAGAAACTCGGGCGCGGAAAAGGCTTTAAATTCCTTCGGTCCTCATCACGGTATGGGGTCTCATGTCAAAGTCCAAGACAGTCATACAAAATGTTCTCGCCGAGCGATACGCTTCGGATGCGATGAAGTCGATCTGGTCCGGCGAGGGCCGCGTAATCATCGAACGCGATTATTGGATCGCCGTTCTGAAAGCACAGCGAGAATTGGGTTTGAAGATTCCGCTTAAAGCGATCAAGGCTTACGAGAAGGTGAAGGGTCAGATCGATCTGGAATCGATCGACCGGCGTGAGCGCAAGGTGCTGCACGATGTGAAAGCGCGAATCGAGGAATTTTCCGATTTGGCGGGATACGAATTCGCTCACTTGGGCATGACCAGTAGGGATTTGACCGAGAATGTGGAGCAGCTTCAGGTGATCCGTTCGCTTGCGCTGGTTCGGACCAAAGCGGTAGCTTGTTTGAATCGCTTGTCTGAACGGGCTAGCGAGTACCGGGATTTGATGATCACTGCTCGCACGCACAACGTGCCCGCTCAGGCATCGACCATGGGAAAGCGTTTGGTGATGGCCGGGCAAGAGCTTTTGATTGGGCTCGATCGCCTGCATGATTTGACGGAGCGTTACCCAGCCCGTGGACTGAAGGGCGCGGTCGGAACGCAACTCGATCAGCAAACGTTGTTCGACGGCGATGTTGGCAAGGTCGCGACACTCGAGAGGAACATAGTGAAGCACTTGGGCTTCGGAAAGGTTATGACTAATGTTGGTCAAGTCTATCCGCGTAGCCTAGATTTGGATACGGTTACTGCGTTGGAGCAATTGGCTTCGGGAGCGGTGAATATGACGACTACTGTCCGCTTGATGGCGGGGCAAGGTTTGATGACTGAAGGATTCGCTAAAGGACAAGTCGGTTCATCGGTTATGCCGCATAAAGTGAATTGCCGTACAAGCGAACGTATCCATGGGTTCGGCGTAATTTTGAAAGGCTATGCGGCGATGGCTTCTGGTTTAACTGGCGGACAATGGAACGAAGGCGATGTATCGTGTTCGGTGGTGCGCCGCGTGATGCTCCCGGATGCGTTTTTCGCTATCGACGGATTGCTAGAAGGGTTCTTGACGCTTCTGGGACAGATGAACGTTTTCGAGAAAGCGATTGAGGCGGAGAATGCGGTTCAGTTGCCGTTTCTCGCAACGACGACGATTTTGATGGAGGCGGTCAAGGCGGGGGCTGGTCGCGAAGGCGCCCATTTGGCGATCAAGGAAAACGCCTTGGCAGCCAGTAAGGAAATTCGCGAAGGCCGGCCCGGCGATGCGCAATTGCTCAAGCGATTGGGCGTGGATGATCGGATTCCTCTGACGCTAAAGCAGCTTGAAGGTATTGTCGCTCAGTCGAATCGTTTCGTTGGGGCAGCCCCGAAGCAGGTCGACCAGTTCAAGCGCGAAACGGCGAAGTGGGTGAAGCGTTTCCCGGAATCGGTAAAGGTGAAGCCTGGCAAGATGTTGTAACCAAGCTTTCGCCGATTTGCTTTCAGTCGATGTGGGTGATGATTTCGCAGGTGACCGAATTGGCGAGGAAGCACTCTTGATGGGCTTTGCGATGGAGGGTTTCGAGTTGTTCGCGGGTGGGCTCGACCCCCTCTGCGAAAACGATTTTAGGATATAGGTCAACGCGACTGATCACCATTTTGCCGGCGTCGTTTTTGGTCATGTGGCCGACGGCAGTGTCATGGTAGCTTTCCACGGTGAGTTTTTGAAAAGAAGCGAGGGCCAGAAAAGTGAGCATATGGCAGCTCGAAAGGGAGGCCACGAATGCTTGCTCGGGGTCGACGCAATTGGGATCGCCCAGATATTGCGTGGCGGCGGACGCTTCTAAGGTTTTACCGTTTTCGAAGGTCCAGGTGTGGTTACGGGAATAGGCTTTGTACCCAAAATCGAGACCCGCGCCACTCCAAGAGAGTTTTGCTGTGTGTTCGGACATAGGCTCTTTTTTTCAATGGTAGGCGAGCTTGGCAAGGCAATCGTGTGGATAGGCGTCTGGCGTTGATGCGATAGGGGGAATTATTAATGAGATGCGCCGAATATTTTTCTATCGTTTCGTTAGGGTGCGCCGACTTAAGGGAAGTGAACTTGCCGCAATTGAATTCCTATGCCTGATCAGCGTCCAAGCAATTGCTCGAAATGCACAAATCCAGCAACGATACATCTTACTCAGATTGTCGATGGCGAGATAGAGAAGCAGGATATGTGCGAGCAATGTCCGCACGCAGCGAAGATCGGCAAGGCTGAATTCATCGATCTTGTAAGCGGCCCGAAACCAAAGACGAAACCGATAGTTCATGCAATGCGGTCGATTGAAAATGGGCTGTGTTGTCCGAAGTGCGGCTTTTCGCAAAGTTCTCTCAAGCAATTCGGACGATTAGGCTGCCCGACGTGTTACGATGCGTTTGCTCAAGATCTTGAATCGGTTTTCCAGAAGGCGCATCTCGGAGTGAAACACAAAGGCAAACGCCCTCGAGGGGTGCCGGTTTCGTCGGAGCAGCTGGAAGTATTGAAGCGAGAAATGCAGCAATGCGTGGACAATGAAAACTACGAAGGAGCGGCGGAAATCAGGGACAAAATCGAGGAGCTGGAAGCACGTATTAGCTAGCGAAATCGGCAAACAGGGGAACGTATAGTAGAATTACGATTTTAAGGCTTTAAAATCTACTGTAAGTTAGGATCGACTCACTGAAGTTCGAGGAATCTTGGCCAATTACTATAATTCGGCGAACAGTTCGTTTCGATCTTTAACATTTGGCCGACTCATAGTTGAAATCCGCAGAAACCGGTTGAGGATAAGTCGTTGTTAAAAGCCGTTGATCGGCTTTTGGCCGGCGATTGAACGCCTAGTCCCGCGATAGGGTAACGATGCACTCGAGGTGCTTTGTTTGCGGGAAAAGATCGAAGGGCTGGACTTCTGCGATCCCGTAACCGCCGTCGATCAACATACGTAGATCGCGCATTTGGGTTGCCGGATTACAGGAAACGTAAACGATTTTTCGCGGAGAGAAGAGGATCAGCTGATTGAGAAATTCCTCGTTCGAGCCTTTTCTTGGCGGATCGATGATAACGGAGGACTGGGAGCCCGGAAACTCGATTTGCTCGAAGATAGAAGCGGCATCGCCCAATACGAATCGGGCGTTTTCGAGCTTGTTCGCTTCGGCGTTTTTAATGGCGTATTGAATAGATAATTCGGATACCTCGATTCCGACTGCCTGCTCAAAGCAGTGAGCGGAAGTTAGGCAGAAAAGGCCGCTGCCGCAATAGGCGTCGACCAGGTACCGGGCGCCGCCTTCGGATGCTTTTTCGCCTACATACGCGGTGAATGATTCGAGGATACTAGGGTTGTTTTGAAAGAATTCGCCTGCGGGAAAGGAAAAAGAAACGTCGCCTACTTGTTCGCGAATGATCGCTTTGGGATTGTCGGTGACGCCGTCGGCGTGCTCGCGGATGAGCAAGGTGCCGCCTTTCTTAAAAGGCTTCTGGACCTGAGCTTGTTTGGTACGCTCGCGCAGTTCCGTGAGACGTTCATTCATCGCGTCGGATATGAGCGGGCATTGCTCGATCTCGACGTAGCTTGATCGGGAGCCTTGACGGAGAAAGCCGATCTTTACGAGGTTGTCTTGCTTGGGTTTCGGAAAATGAGGAGTGAGCTTCGAGCGGTATCCGTATTGTTTGGGCGATGGGATTGCTGGTAGAACTTCGGCTTCGATGCCGACCATGTGGTGGAGCAACTCCTCAACTTGGCGCGTTTTCCAGGCAAGTTGGGATTCGTAGTCAAAATGCTGGTACTGGCAGCCCCCGCATTGGCCGAAGACGTGGCAGGGGGCTTCGATTCGGTCTGGCGATACTTCGAGGACTTCGACCAGGTCGGCTTCCGAGAAATTCTTGTCGTTGCGATAAATGCGGGCTCGGATGCGTTCGCCCGGCAGAGCGAACCGGACCATGATAACCCAGCCGTCGTGACGACCGAGGCCTTGGCCCATATTGGTCAACGTATCGATCTTCAATTCGATTTCCTCATGGTAGGCGAAGGGTTCCGGGCGGAAGCCTTTGGGAATTTGAATCTCTGTTGGTCCGCTCTCGCTCATGAGCGTCCCAAAAAGGAGAGGTCGGAGATGAAGTCAATCCCGACTTGGGCAAATCAAGATACTTGCCATCTTCCGAGTTCGCGTTCTTGTAGGAACTTTACGTGCCATGAGTATTGAAGAGAAACGCGATCAAATCGTTGAGGAGCTGATGCCGTTCGAGGATCATTTCGAGCGATTTGCCTATATTATAGATCGGGCGAAGAGCCATCCTTCCTTGGATGAGGCCTATAAAATCAAGACCTTTTTAATCGAAGGTTGTTTGTCACAGCTATGGGTTTTTCCGGAATTCAAGGACGGGGAATGCGATTTCCATACGGATTCGGATGCCGCGATAACGAAGGGAACAGCGGCCTTGCTTTGCGAATTGTACAGTGGCGAGACGCCCGAGGATATCATCGCTCTCGAGCCTGATTTTCTAGCGGAAGTGGGCATTACCCAGCATCTTTCGCCTAATCGCCGCAATGGCCTGACGAATGTGCGCAAGAAGATCAAAGCCTACGCTGAGCTCTGTTTGGCAAATCGTACCAGTTAGGGACGCTCGTCTTGGGGCACATCTTTGAGCCTGCGCTTGCAGGGTTCCTTTTTGGACGTTTGGCGTTTATGGCAGCTGGAGCTTGGAGACGATTT
This sequence comes from Opitutales bacterium, assembly GCA_018700525.1. Lineage (GTDB taxonomy): Bacteria > Verrucomicrobiota > Verrucomicrobiia > Opitutales > Opitutaceae > Pelagisphaera. Next base: position 5,363 of record JABITN010000054.1, on the reverse strand, counting down.
GAGACAGGTCGGGTCGGGGGCGTTCTTTGGGGATTTCGCTTTCGCTGCCGATGTAGAGAAAGCCGATGATATCTTCGGTCGTTGGGATTCCGAGGAGGGTTTTCACTTTATCGCTGTAGGCGAACCATTCGGTAAGCCACTGACTGCGGTAGCCAAACGCTGCTGCTGCGATGATAATGTTTTGGCAAACGGCAGCGCCGGAGAGGAGTTGCTCGATTCGAGGAGCCCGATCGGAAGTCGTTTGAGAGGAAACGATAAGAAGCAAAGGGGCGGTTTTCGCTTCTTTGGAAAGCGTTTTCTCTAGACTGGCGGGGTTTCCGGAGTGGAGCGATGGCAATTGAGAATGGAAGGTGTCTTGAGTGGCGCGATCCGCAACTTGGATACGCCATGGATTGACGCCTTTATGGTCGGGAACGCGGGCACCGCAGCGGAGAATCGTTTGGAGTTCTTCTTGGGTCGGTCCTGGTTCGACGAGTTTCGCGGCTAGGAGGGAACGCCGTGTTAGGAGAAGGTTGATGGTCTCTGGACTGCGATTCATGGTTCTTTTGCTAGCAAGCGTTTTGGCGATGGCCATAAAAAAAGCCTTTCACGGAGGGACCTTTCATGGAGGGCTTGCAGGGAATCCATTCATTGCTAGGTTTCGAAAGATCGAAATGAAGAAGCAGACGAAACACGAATGGTTTATGAGAGAGGCTATCTCCGAGGCGCTTAAGGGCGACGTCGCGAAGACGAGCCCGAACCCTCGTGTCGGGTCGGTAATCGTCGAATCGGGAGTCATTGTGGGGCGCGGTTTTTTCGAGTCGGATGGCGGCCCGCACGCGGAGCGCGTGGCTCTGGCGGATTTGGGCCGAGCCCCTTTGCGGGGGGCAACATTGTACGTCACGCTTGAGCCGTGTTCGACTCATGGACGAACGGGGGCGTGTTCTCAGGCTATCGTCGAATCGGGAATTTCGAAAGTGGTTGTCGGGGCTCTCGATCCTACGTCGGTTCACCGCGGAGCTGGTTTGGTAGCGCTTCAGGAGGCTGGAGTTTCAGTTGATCCGAACGTTTTGGTTTCGGAGTGCGAAGCCATAAATCCAGGGTTCGCGGGCCGCGAGACATGAAGGGGCTGAGGTGGATTCGGAAGGCTGTCGCGTGGGTCGCGATAAAATTGATCCGCTTTTATCAGTTGGTTCTTTCACCGATGAAGTACGCGTTGTTCGGACCGAATTCCGGCTGTCGCTATCGTCCGACTTGCTCGAGTTATTCGATTGAATGCTTCCAAACTCTATCGCTTGGTAAGGCTATTTATTATTCAGTAAAAAGAATACTCAGTTGTCACCCGTGGGGTGGATCTGGTTACGATCCGGTTCCGGGTAGAGAAGCGGAAGATTCGCATCGGTAAATTGTTATGGCCTTTGCAGAGGTTTTGTCTTTCAGGTAGTTTGAACTGATTTCGTTTATGCGGAATTAGGAATTGTCGCTTGAGCATGAAATATCGTCAGTTGAATTTAAATAGATATAGAAGGCTCGTTTTTGCGTGGTTAGGGATTTGTTGTTCGGTGATCTGCGTCTGCCTCGTATCACGCGATTGGGTATCGATTGCCGGCCGTCATGAAAACCGATACCTGGCGAGGCAATTGGGGATTATCGGATATGCTGTATACGATCTTCAGAAGATTGCACTTTCCGCTTTTGAAAAAGCTCGGATCGATAAATTAGATCCGGATCCGTATCGAAGTTTCTTAGAGAAGCGCAGAAGCGATCGAGGTGATTTCCACCTAGAGCCGGCACGCAAGAAGAACGTTGTTTTCATCCAGATGGAATCGGTTGACGGAATTTGTTTGTATGGCGTTCATGAGGGAGAATCGATCATGCCGAATTTAAGGCGAATTGCTGATGAGAACGTCTCGTTTGCAAATACCTACGATGCTACAGATGCGGGACGAACATCGGATGCTGAGTTTATGGTTCTAACATCGGTACCACCGATCAAGGGCGACCCCGTTTTCGTTAATTTCGATCTGAACAAGATTCCTTCCCTGCCGCGAGTATTGAAAGACAATGGCTATTATTCCTTTTCGATGCATGGGTTTAACGGCGAGTTTTGGAATCGCTCCGATGCCCACCGATCGCTGGGGTTTGACCGAGACTTCTTTTTGTCTGATTTCGAATCCCCCGAAAAAATTGGTTGGGGAGTGTCGGACGAAGTTGTCTTGGAGGTCGCGTTAGAAACAATTCTTAGGATCGAGCAACCAGTGTTCGGGCATATTATTCTGTTAACGCATCACCATCCATATAATCATATAGGCGATATTTCGGGAGACCGTAAATCGAGTATCGAAGAAGATTTTTTAGTATCGTTGCGCTATGTAGATACTCAGATAGGACGTTTCTATGATTCGTTAATAGCTTCTGGAGAGATGGAGAACACCATTGTCGCAGTATTCAGCGATCATGACAGTGGGATTGCTGACCGATTGATGCATTTGCTAGATATAGAGAATCCGCCTTTTTTGGATACTGTCCCTTTGGTCGTAACGGGACTGGACAAAGGTAATCAGCGAATAGAGAGATTGAGCAGCTTGCAGGATTTACCAGTAATGATTTTGCATAGTCTGGGTATTCAGCCTCCAAGTACATTTGTCGGAAACTCGATCGATTCGATTGGCGAATCGATAACGCCTGCCTCTTTGCAAATGCGGATCGAGAATGGAGAACCGATAAGCGAGAATACACGAATCGATGTAGGTATTCTATCCAAGCTGGCAATATGGCGACCGGATTACTTGGAGGATGTTCGATGATGTTTGTCCGTTGCGTATTATTGGCGATTGTGGCCGTTTTTGCTTGTTCTTGTGGGAGAAATAAGAACCCGCATCGAGCGCCGAGTAAGCCATTTCAAATCCTCGATGAGTATTATCGATTAAGCGATTTAGTGCTCGGAGCTTCATTTCGTCATGAGGGAGACTCCGTTTCGCTGGAGGGCGAAGTCGAGATTGATCGAGAGAATAAAAGGATCCGGTTTCGAGTCAGCTATTTAACCAGTCAAGAGTTGGAAAGCGGGGCTAGGTTGGCGATGCAGTGTTATGGTTTAGATGGCGAGTTACTCGTTCGAAACCTGCCGCGCGTAGCGTTCGAAAATACGGATTCCGGTGAATGGCGAATCGCGTTTGATAAGGTTTACGCGTTTGAAGAAATGGGTATTGGCTCTGACCGAGAGAGCATTCTCATCCAATTTAACTATGTCCAAGAAGGTGAATATTGGTATGATATAAAATTTCCTGAAATAGAGTTACCGAGTATGGTCCTTCGTAATATCGTGTCGCCCGAGCGTTATCGAACCTTAATTGCTCCTATCCCGCTGATTGCTCCAATCGGGTTCGATTGTTTCTATCCGGCGGTTATCGCTGTTCGCAATGCGAATGATCGCGAATTCGATTACGCGGCTTCTATGGAAGTAATTTCGCTGCCCGACAGAACGCGAAAAGAGGAGGAGAGGCGAGAACTTGGTTCAGCTGCACATTTAGGAGGAGACTATCGACTTTTAGTAGCGAAGGTTCGACTTGACGAATATGGGAGATCCCAGATGCGACATGGGTTTGTATGGGACGGAGTAAAGTGGTATGACAATAGCGAAGATTTGAGCGATTACAGGACAATCCTTGCGGTGCCGTCTTGGGTGTATTTCGGCACTCTGTTACTGACTTTCGGATTGCTTTCGTGGGCATGGGGGAATGCGGTCCGCCTAGAGAAATTGCTCGTGCGGCGGGTATTGCGGGTTTCCATTGCTTTGGCAGGTTTGTATCTTATATACATTTCGATGATCAGCGTTATTTTTTGGATCCTGGCGGCATCGGGAACTGCATTTGTCATTGCCGGATTACGTGTTCCATTTAATGTTAGATTGTATGCTATAACTTTTTTCTTATTCGCTTTATTGGAAGTTTATTGGGGCTGGATATGTACTCCTTGGATTGTTTTTCGATCCGGAATTCTGTTGTCTATATGCATCCATGCGCTTCTGTTGGCACCTATTTTGTGGATACGGAATTCTGTGGCGTCGATTTTATTGGCAATAGTGGCAACACTGTGTTTGGGATCTGTTTATATATTGATGAGCTTGTACGCGAGTTTCTTCAATGACTACCCGTCTTTAAGAGTTATTGGGTATGCGGATCAAGTCTTCAAACTTTCCGATTCAGTATGGAGCTTAATGGTTGACTCGCACTTTTTGTCGCTAGCGATCGTTGCTTGGTACTGGGGATGCTTGTTGAAAGCCCATTGGGCCGATCGAAGAAGCCTTTATCGTAATACTTAGCTTTTCGTAGCGGGCTACCGATCTGAAGGCTGCGGTAGTTATTATATAAAAAGGCCAGTAGTGGCTCTGTCGCTGCCTTTCGAATGACTCGTGGCTTGTCTTTGAGAGTACTGCTCGAAGGGCTTTGGCTTGCAATCGGAATTAAACGGCCAACTGCTCTTAGTCTAGAACGAATTCTTCCACATCAGTTGAAAAAATTAGTCTAACAAATTGTTGAAGAATAGTTTAGAGTACAAAAAAGGTTCTAAACAAGTATAACAAAGTTATACACGACTGTACCCAAAATTTATTGTTATCTTACTCAATTTCTTTCGTACTTCCCTCTAATCTTTCCCCACTCCCGAACACTTCGATACTCCCCTATGTGTTCGGTTCATAAGATCACTGCCATCGAGAAAGATGGAGAGATCCTATCACTGATCGACTCCGCTCAAAGAAAGGTCTCAAAACAAAAGAACTCTTCTCCACCAATTGAAAAGAAATCCACTTGGTCTTGGGAAAGTTCATACGCCTAAAAGATGAAGTCTTTCAAGGAGACCACGAACGAAGTGAGTAACGACGTTCTAACAGAAAGTCGTTTACTAAGAAAAGGTGCCGCAATCCTTCTCGCAAGATCCGCAAAGAAACACGGAGACACTGCGGCGAACCATTTCAACGCCGCACAAAGACTTTTCTCTAAAAAGACCGATCAATCACTAGAAGACCAAATAAAGAATCTTCTGAAGGGTTTGAATGAGTTGTGCGACGGACTGATCTCCTTACGAAAACAAAACGGATTAAATACCAGTATTGCGACTGCCGCAGTGCTCTTCAATGAGAGAACAGATAAACAAATCACTTCGTTGATAAAGAGACGAAAATGACCTTCCCATAGACCCAATGGAAAACAACAAAACCCGATCAGTAATGGTCGGGTTTTTCTTTGGTTCCATCACTGAGTATAAAATATCAATTTTATAATGAGTTTGATTCTGGTTGTGTAAGTGGCGCCTTTTCAGGGACTTATGCGCGCTTGATATTTGGATACATTACCTTGACAAAACAACTGATTATCCTTTATGCT
>JABITN010000195.1 GCA_018700525.1 Opitutales bacterium | reverse complement strand
GCCTATCCGCGTTGCCACATGGGCAAATGCATTTGTCCATTGGTTTGACAGGCCTATAGTTGGTACTCTTCCTTTTTAGAACCCCTTATTCTTCTCCTCGCTTTCCGCAAATGAACATCTCCGTCATCGATCTCTCTATCGTCATTGGTTATTTTATAGTGATTCTCTGGATCACCGTACGTTTGAGCGGTGGTGTCCAAGATACGGATGACTATTTCTTGGCGGGGCGTAAGATGCGGTGGCCGATGATCGGAGCGTCGCTCTTCGCGACAAATATTTCGGCGGAGCAATTCGTGGGTCAGGCGGGATTGGCGGTGGTGATCGGCGTCGCAGTGGCCAACTACCAAATGGCAGGTGTTTTGGGCTTTGCCCTGATGGGAATCATCTTCTTGCCGGTCTATATTCGATTAGGAATCGTCACCACACCTCAGTACCTGGGTGTGCGTTATGGTCGGGGGTCGTTGCAATTTACCTCCCTGTTTCAGGTCCTCTTTCTAACCCTTAATGTCGTGCCGCTTTCGCTTTACGCGGGTGGACTGGTGATGCGGGATTTGTTCGGTTGGGAGTCGATCGTACCGGGAGTCTTGATACTGGCGGCAACCACAGGCGTTTATGCTGTGTTGGGCGGATTGAAGGCTGTTGTCGTGACTGATTATATTCAGATGTTCATTTTGGTGGCGGGTGGATTTTTGGTTCTGTTCTTCGGATTACAAGCAGTCGGCGGTATCGATGTGTTCATGACGAAGGTGCATGCGTATCAGGACTCGGAGGGAGTGGATCTTATGTCGATGATTCGAGGGACGGACGATGAGCATGTCCCGTGGACGGGCATTGTATTTGGTCTGACTGTTCACTCGCTTTACTACTGTTCTATGAACCATGCGGTTGTGCAACGGGCCATGGCGGCTCAGAGTATTCATCAAGGTCGAATGGGTGGCTTGTTCGCGGCTCTCTTAAAAGCGATAACCTTATTCATTATCATTATCCCAGGGATCATAGGCTTGATTTTGATACAGGATGGTTACTTCGCGGTGGCTCCAGAATCGCCGGATCAAATCTATTCTACCATGGTGCGAACTCTGTTGCCGACGGGATTGGTTGGAGTGACCCTAGCAGGACTCGTGGCGGCTTTGATGAGCTCCGTTGATTCGAGCATTTGTTCGGCCTCGAGTTTGATCACTATGGATTGGTACTCGAAGCTTAGGCCCAAGGCTTCGGAGCGCGAACTCGTTATCGCTGGGAGAGTAGCGGGAGCGATTATAATTGTATCCAGTATCTTTTGGGCGATCTGGGTGATTCCTCATTTTAAGTTCATCTTCGATTATTTGGCGAAATTCACTTCCTATTCGGTAGGGGGAGTCTTGGCCTGTTTTATGGGCGGTTTGTTTTCGCCCATCCCTAATCGAAAAGGCGGGTTTTGGACTTTGGTGATCGGTTCGCTTGCAGGCGTCTTTATGTGGCTGGTAGCCGATAATGCGATGGTGGGAGCCTGGGCGGATCAAGTAGGTCTAAGCTTCTTGAAGATGCACTTCCTGCACGCCGCTGGATTTCTGGCGGTATTCGGTTTTTGTCTACTCTTCGGGATATCGTTGCTGACGAAGGAGAGCGGGCGCGAATTGTTTGAAGCTTCGCGGAAACGCGTTCTGGCCGACATGGAACCCACCGCTAAAGAGAATAAACAGTTCATTTTCTGGATAGGCGTGGTAGCAATAGTCTACTTTGGAACCTATGCTTTGTTTTGGTGATGGATTTTTTCCACGTCGAGTTTTCGACGTAGCTACGACGGAAGGCGGCGTGGGTTATGTTCGGCAAATGTTTGCAGTATGATGGAAAATCCGGGAAAGTGACTATTATGATACGAAATGCATTTAAGATGAAACTCAAAGCGGGCTTTGAGGCGGAGTATAAGAAACGGCATGACGAGATCTGGCCGGAATTGTCGGCGGAACTGAAGGCCGCGGGCGTATCCGATTATTCGATATTTCTAGACGAAGAAACGCTGACGCTGTTCGCGGTGCAGAAGTTATCGGATGACCATTCCGCGGATCAATTGCCGGAAACAGCCATCGTCAAGAAATGGTGGGCTTACATGTCGGATATTATGGAAACCAATCCCGACAACTCACCGGTGGCCATCGAGCTGAAAGAAGTCTTTCACGCAGACTGATGGGCTACCGGATCAGAGAGAAGTCCTGTTGAGTCGTTGATGATAAGGTTTTAGCCCCTCGTTAAAGGGGCCTTTGCTCGCATCAAAAAAGATGGGCCGCTTTTACGCTTTGCTGAGTTTGAAGTCCCAGCCCTTGCGGTACTCTTTGGTGATCAACTTGTTGGCCTTGTTGCTGTTGGTGAATCGAAGATTCGGACCATCCCAGGCTAGTTTCTTTCCGGGGTGGCGTAGGCAGACATTGCCGAGCTGAATGGTTTCGGTGAATGGGCCGGCGTATTTGAAGTTTGAGCCGGGGTAATCATAGGGTTTATTGCCGATCGCTGCTTCGCGAAATTCCGTGTGGTGGCCGATTGATGGTTCGTAAACGCGGGCAGGTCGGTGGTCGCCCGTCTTCTCTTTGAGTTCCATTGCTAATGCTCTGTGGGACTCGCTAGGAATGATTCGAGAGCTGTCACCGTAGTCGCCTGTAACCAGTAACGTGTTTTTGGTACCGATATAAATGTTGCCGGAGTTCGCGAGGGTCTCTCCCTGTGCAATTTCCTCGAGGCGCTCATGACGGCGCGGTTTACCGTTCTTGTCGGTGTAAGCGTTGTCGGTACCGTCGTACCAATAGACGTCGAAGCCAGGACGATTAGCGGTAGGCCCGAAGGTCCATCTTAAGGTTGAGCCCTTGGGAAATGCAGAGTCGGTTAGGGTGTCGACATTGAGCGCCTCGACGTGGGTCGGGAAGCCGGGGTCGAGTGACATGAAAATCGAGTCCATTGTATGGCATGCCATGTCGGCTAGCGCGCCGCCACCAAAGTCTAGCCAGCCACGCCAGTTGAAGGGTAGGTAGGAACCGCCGCGCTTTTTCGCTCGACCTGCGTCGAGGCCGCGGTCGCCGAGGAATGGGCGGTCGGCTGCGCAGTCTAGCCAGTTTTGCCAATCAAGCGTAGCGGGTACTGCGTCTCCGCCAGACGGTTTGACGAATCCCTGCGGCCAAACCGGGCGGTTGGTGAAGCAATGGATTTCTTTGATGTCGCCGAGGTGTCCTCCTTGGACATAGGCAGCGATTTGGCGATTACCTTCGTTGGCGTGTCCGTGGTTGCCCATCTGTGTCGCCAGTTTATAGCGATCGCAGGCTTCGGCCAGCTGGCGAGCTTCCCAGACCGTGTGGGTCAGGGGCTTTTGCGTGAATACGTGTTTGCCGTGTTCGAGTGCCATGACGGTCGCCGGGTAGTGGCTATGGTCGGGCGTGCCGATCATGACCGCATCAAAACTGTTTGCCGCCTTATCGAACATTTCGCGGTAGTCCTGGAAGGGCTTAGCCGCTTTCCATTGTTTTGCCATCCAGCTGTTTCCGCTCTTTTCAAGTCCGTCGATGCCCTCGTGAATATTGGTGTAGCGGCTGGAATCGACATCACAATAGGCACCGCAGATATCACCGTGGTCGAGGGTATCTGTGATGTGGCGTCGGTTTATTCCTCCCGTGCCTATGAAGGCGACGCGCAGCTTGTCACCCTTGTTTGCAGCGTTGAGAATGGCTGGTGCTCCCAGCACTCCTACGCCGGCAGCAGTTGAAGTTTGGATAAATTGGCGACGTGTAAACTTTTTCATTGGGTGATGTTGTTTTGGGTTGTTAGGAAATCTAATTATTTCTGTAATAAAAAAATACTGAAGACTCGGTTTTGCCGTATCAAGATGTAAATTTCATGAATCGGTTGGATCAAAGTTGATTCCGTCCAATGACGCTTTCGACTGTTTGCTGATCTACGGGGCGGTCAGTGGTGCTTGGCACTTAAGGGTCCTCCCCTTTGAGTACCCGATCGAAGAAGGTCCGAATAGCAGCGATATTCTGCGGGTTTTCAGTTACCTGATGACTTTGTCCTTCTTCGATAATGTATGGGTGTTTGGCTCCCACGGCGAGTAATGCTTCGTGAAGTTTACGCGATTGAGGCACTCGATACGAATCGTCGCCGCCTACGATTAAAAAGAACGGTGGGGCCTTGTCGGTGATCCAGTTGACGGTGCTTGGGGCATCCCAGCGGTCGGCGCTAAGGATAGGATCGCCGAAGTGTGCTATGTATTGCTCGAATTTCTTTGGGCTGAATCCATCTTCCAAGAGCGTGCGATGATCAAACCGTCCCGCTTGACAAAGGACGGCTTGGATTGCGCTGGATTGTTCGGGGTGAAGGCCGTCGCCTTCAAGATCAGCTGCTGTGCCGGTCGCGGCGAGTAAACCTGCCATGCCGCTGCCGCGTGAAAATCCCAGCACGCCGATTTTGGATGGATCGTATCCGAAACGTGGTGACTCTGCCCGTAATGTTCGCACGGCCGATTTGAGTTTGTATATGGATTCAGGCATCGGGTCGATCCCGTTATAGGGTGGCGCGACGGGGTGGGCGACAACCGCAACGGCGTATCCGCAGGTCATTAATCCTTCGAGCAGCGAATCGCGAAACTTCACGATGGAGTTCATATTCATCCGGGCGTCATTGTTGTGCGGGATTTGAATGATGAGCGGCACTTTTGCAGTATCGGCAGTCTGTTTCAACGCCGGGTAGCGCACATCCATCCGGTAGGTCTTTCGATCGTCACGGTAAAACTCGATGTCCCGTGCCAAGCGATAGCCTGCAGGCAGTATGTAAACGCGGTCAGAATTGATGAGATGTGGTGCTGATAGTTCGGATACATGTTGTCGTAAATTAAGAAGATCGGAATTGATCCAAGGAGAGATGGCGTTGGCGGCTCCCTCGTAGTCCACGACGATCACGCCCATTCCCGCTCGGGTTAATTCGCCGATAAGCGTTGCATCTGGAACTTGCCCTGCTCGCGGTTCTGCGAGGCCTTTCAAGTAAATCACGATGTCGCGCGCGGTTTCCTTTGGCACGCTGGGCATTACAATGTCCACTGGAATTTCACGTTCCACGGTCTCGCTGTAAAATGTCGCTCCGAAGTTGGGCGAGGTGATGCCGCTAATTAACAGAATTGTCCAAATGAGGGAGGCGTATCGTGTCATTTAAAAAGCCAGCTAATGTTTATGTGCCATGGGTTTTCAGGAATGTTTTCGCCAATACTGACGGAATCTAAGGAGTTAGAGAGTGTCTAATAAATCGATATTCACAATATGATAACCAACCATACGGATACGCTTAATAGGCACTTTATTAGTAATCCCAGCCTATTCTTAAGGCTTTCTATTGATAATCTTTCCCGTTCAGACTTCTGACGACGGAACGCATCCAGGCATTCAGCTCTTTCTTCATCCTTTCACGTCGTAGTGAGTGTTGGGGACCTTTGGAGAGATCGGTTTTCTCCATCGGGTCATCGGCCAGGTTGTACAACTCAAAACTATTGCCATTGATGCGATGCAACTTCCAAGGCCAATCGGTCCAGGCGGCATGCCCGGTCACGGTTTGTTCTGGAAACTGTGGGAATTCGTCAACGTCTTTGCACATTCTTGGGGGATCATGCGGCAGCGGCGCGCCGGCTTGCTGCTTCTCCATGATCGCTTTCTGGATCCGGTCGCTCCAGGTTGCCTGCCCGTCTTGGATCATGTGCCAAAACCCCATCGGCTTCTTGCGCTCTGTAACGTATCCCGCAATGATGTCGCTCACATCTATTCCGTCTAATGGATGCGGTGCGTGCAATTGTACGCCGGCCATGGCCAGGATAGTCGGGTATATGTCAAAGGTCGACACCGGCACCGAGGTTCGACCCCTCAGTTTGCGTGCGGGCCATTCGATGATCCCCGGAACACGTAGACCCCCTTCGTAGATGCTGCCTTTCTTTTCGCGGCCCCCGGAAGTTTCCTCTACTAACCCGCCGTTATCACTGCAGTACCAGACGATCGTATTATCTGCTATGCCCATCTCCCTGATCTCGCGACGCAGGCGTCCTAATTGCTGATCAAGCAGCGTAATCTCGCGGTAGTATCCAGCATGTGGTTTCCCATCGTACAGGCTGGGCCCTTCTGGCACTTCCTCGTGCAGGTCGTGAGGAGACGGGAACCAGACTACCGAAAATATCGGTCTATCACGGTCCTTGTGGCTCTTGAGAAAAGCGATGGCTTCATCCATCAGGATGACTGAGCCCTTGCCCTTGGGATGCTCGATCTTTCCCTTCCGGCTTAGGTAGGGATCGTTGTCAAAGAAGTTGAGGCCGATCACCCATTCATCGAATCCCATGCCACTCGGGTTGCACGGAGAGTCGGGTTGCCCCGAGCCTAGGTGTACTTTGCCGAACATCCCGGTCACGTATCCTGCTGACTTCAGCGTTTCCGCGATTGTCTGCTCATGCGGGCGCATGTAACGTCCATGGTTAGTCACCTTTGTTCGTATCGGGGTGCGTCCGGTCATTACGCTGGCGCGAGTCGGTGAACACACTGGTGCAGCGGCATAGAATCGGTCGAATACGAAGCCATCTTTCGCCATGGTATCAAGTGCTGGTGTATTCACAAATGGATGACCATTGTAACCGGTGTCTCCCCAACCCTGATCGTCAGCCATCACCAGGATGATGTTCGGCTTGTCGGAGTTTGCCGCAAAGGAGATTCCACAACAGAACAAGTATAGCGTAGTTGCGAGTGCCGTTAAACCATTTAGTCTATTCATCACGCTTTTTTAAAGCCTTTCTCGGTTATTGTAGAGCCTAAAATTATTTTATAGGCACTAACTGTGTTGCGCGTCCCATGGGGGCTATGTTCAAGATTGAAAACGGTGATTATGGATGGAAACCCGCTGCGAGCTCATGCTCGATGATGAGTTCGAATTGGATAGCGGCATTCACTTCGATTTCTCCTCCTGGATGATCGCCACTCTAATAGTCTGATTTGCTCTTGCCTTGCAAGCGTATTGCCTTAACCCGATCCGCACATCTGAGATCGTCATGTCGGGATTAAGAAGCACCGACCATTCTCATTCGATTTCAGCCTTCGTTATGAAAGATGAACGCCTGTTGCTTTCAAACGCCTATCAGAGAGAGATATTACGGGGATCGATTGGGAAAAGAAGAAGAACGATCCGGATTTTCTGGAAGTCGCTCAAGGCGTGTCTAAAGCGGTCGGGGGAGAGGAAGCTGCAATATTCTTGAGAAGCAATCAAGAACTTGAGGCCATCGGTGCCCGGCATTATGAATCCACCACGCTCGTATAGAGCCTTGCTTGTTGTCGATTTTCCGATCAACTGCTGTCGTAACTCAAACGTTTCCTTACCATGAATAAACCGTCTTCCCCTTCCGTTTTAATCGCTGGTAGCGGTGCTGTTCGCGCTCATCCCACGCGCGGTGGACCGTGTTACTTAGTAACGATCGACGACCAAAACCTGCTTTTCGATTGTGGTCGCTGCGCGGTGCACAATCTTTCGCGATTTGGGATACCGGTGGAATCGATTTCCGAAACGTATATCACCCATCTGCATTTCGATCACATTTGCGATCTGCCTCTCATGTTGCTCTTGTCGTGGAACAATGGAAGAAGCCGACACATGCCTATCTTTGGCCCAAAGGGGATCGGTGCGTTTTTGGAAAACGGACTTCGCCAAGCCTATGTCGCTGACATCAAAAGCCGCACCGCTCATGGCAAGAGCTGGGATGGCTTGGACTGGGATACGCATGAGATCGCAAAAGAAGGACTCGTTCGGGAAACGGATTCCTTCATCATCGAATCGCTCGCCACTAAACACGCTGGACTGCTCAACTACAATTACCGGATCAAAACGCCTAGTAGTAAGATTGTGATTACAAGCGACTCCGAGCCGGATCCGCGCTTGATAGAGTTTTGCCGAGACGCCGATCTGATGGTGGTTGAGTGCTCGGGGACCAAAGAATTTTATGACACTCAAGCCTGGGGAGGGTGGCATATGACGCCTGAAGACGTGGGACGAATCGCCCGCGAAGCCGGGGTGAAAAAGGTCGTCCTAAAACACCTCGTTATCGAAAGCTTTTCAAAGGATCCTGATGTCTCCGAAAAGATGGCCGAAACAATACGCTCTTTACATCCCGACGGCGAAATCCTCGTCGCTGAAGACGGTATGCTCTTCGATGTGTGATTTTGGTTTGGAAACGTCACTAGTCATCTGGATTCCCAATAAGGCCTCCTGGTTGGTGCCCCTCAGATGTTCAAAAGGTAGCGACCGATCTCCGAGCGGCCATTATTTTTGAAGTAGCTGAACGATTGGATCGTTCTATGGCCGCTCGGAGATCGGCCGCTACTAAGACGAGTAGCGAAGCCAGTAAGTCTTAAACCAATTCAGCCTAAATCCGGACCGCAAATAGCATAGGTGCGAGACCAGTCGGTCGCTAAAGCGGTCCCATCGATCCCCATCCGAAGAAATTCGCGCTGAGGCGCGAAGCCGAAGTGTTTCAGTGTTTCAACCCATTTGGTATTCACCATCGGCGCATCAACGAAAACAGGACTTGCTATTTGGCTTAACGAGTGCCTCAACAAGGCCTCAGCTACCGTTCGAGTTTCGGCAACAATCGGCCCGATCTGCGTTGCGATACGTCCATCGCGTCCAAGGACGAAGCCGCGCAATGATCCGGATACGTCTCGAGCGACCCAAGCCGCTTCCGATTCGCGGCGATAGAAATCGGCGAGAACGTTCTCTCGGTCGATTCCAATCACTCGCAGGTCTAGGTTTGCAACTTGATCAATATCTTCCGCTCGCATTGCTTTCAATAAAAGGCCATCGGCGGACGAAGAGATCGGAGCACTTGATTCAGTTTCCGATTCGCGATACAAACGTGCGATGCGATTCTTTCCCGAGAAGCCGAATTTTGAATACACGTTGAAGCCTAAGTCCGTGGCGTCTAGCATGGCGAGTCGCTGGGCACTCGCTAAATCGCCGAGACACGCGGCCATCAATTCCCGAGCAAACCCTCGGCCACGATAAGCTTTCGCTACTAGGACCATATTGATCCACGCGTTCCGTTCTCCAAGCTCCCATGCCATCGTCGTACCAGCCAATCCGTAACCAGGAACATCGATCCCGTATCCACTGCATACTTGCAGAAGTAAGCGCCAGTCGTTTTTGTTCTGATTCCATCCAGCCTCTGTCGATAGAGCCAAGCAACTATCCAGATCATCGAGGCGCAAAGCTCGGATCGAAGGGTCCTGATTTTGGCGCTCTGTTGGGATGTTAGTCATGTATTATAGTTCCTGTGGTACTATCCGTCATGGTTTTGCTTTTGAAGCAAGTCACTTTGCCTCTAATCTGTAGGATTGGGTTTACCCCGCGATTCCTCATTTCTATCTTGTGTGAACCAATACAATCGCGGGGTAAACCCGCTCCTACACTAGCTTATTCAGGCAATAGAACGTTACCACCAATGCGTAGCCTCTGCGGTTTCAAGCGCCTCATCCAGCAAAGGCAAATATGCATGCCACTTTCGTCCCCACTCCAAGCTTAGCGGACCTGAATATTCAATGCTCCTCAATTTATCGAGTAGAGCCTTCATCGGAAAATGGCCTTGTCCCGGCAGCGTATGTCTCGCAGTCCGTTCGGCTCCCGAGCTTATGATACCGTCCTTCACGTGAATGTGCACCGTTGCTTTGGCAATTGCATCCAACGTATCGACGGGTAGCTCTCCTCCTTTGACCCAAGTATGAAAAGCGTCCCAGAGTAACGCCGTTCCAGAGGGGGCCGCTTTGAGGAAGCGAAGGATCGCCGGGGTCGTCACCAGCGTGTCATGAGTTTCGATCATCAAATCGCAGGCCCAACCATGAGCAGCGCGTTTTTGTATCCACCATTCCAGGTTCGCAACAGCGCGATCGAGTTCTCCTTGATCCAGCGTTGAGCCTCCATCGAAAACACGGATGCGCCCAGCTCCGAGAGCATCCGCCCAGGGAGCCAATGCGAGCAATTCGGATCGGCCTTCGCTATCGTCGTCCGAAATCAAACAACACGATGCATCCAAGGCGACGACACGTATTCCAGAAATCGCTACATGCGATGCCAGAGCTTGAGGCGTCTTGAAGCGGCGACTGAAGTATTCCGCCAAATCGATCGTGCCGCCTAGAGCCCGTAATTCCACCTCCTCGATTCCGTGACGCCGCGCTAGGGTCAAGACATCGTCTAAATCGAGTTCGTGACAACCTAGACTGGAAAATGCATGTCTTATAGAGTCGCCCTGGCTATGCTCGCGGTTCGCTTTCATTCGGTCGCTCGATTATCGAGATCAAACATTCACCTGTATCCGAGGTACTCTATTTGTATCTTCAATACGACAATCGACCGAAGCCGCCGACGTTTTCAGAACGACGTCAATGGCATCCACCGATGAGGTGAACGAAATTTTCGGGGCGGTATCTCCGCGACGACCTAGACCAAATGCGGTCACTATTGTCGTCGCCATTGTCGCCTCGGTTTTCACCGATACGAAAGGATGTTTGACCGCTCTTTCTTCGGGGATCGGCAAGCGATCCGTCTCCACTGAAATCGCATTCCGGCTAAATGTCCGAGCCTGAGCGAATGCATCTGGGCGACGGATAGCAAACCCTGCGCTCTCGGTGCTCAACTGGCATTTCCCATCCCAGTTGTCACCGAAATACCGAGCCTCGATTTTCGACGGCCTATCAAACTTACTGACACGATCGATCACCACTACGGCGGGCACATCAAAGAAAACAACCACTGAGCGAACGACGCTTTGCACTTCTACATTGGCGACGCGATAGGCATGCGTCGCGTCACTGGTGAAATAGGCATATCCTTTGCCAGCCCCTTTGTCGACAACCCGAGCCAGCGCGATCGTGGCGTTGGTGCCCTCCACGCCGTTATGGTAGAGATGGCCTTCGCCATCGATCAGGATAGCGCTGTGTCCCGCTGTCGTGCGCATCATCCACGACGGGTCCGCATACGCATAAGGTGGACGGATCGGATCGACAATCAACTGCTCCCCATAACATTTGATAATCATGCTATTGCGGTCCGCATGTTCGTGATTGTATCCGCCGCCGCTGCGTAGGCTAACGACCAGGTCGTTCGCTTCGAAACCGCTCCGAGCCACGACCCAATCCAGGTCGGAGTACCACACCTTGACAGCTTCGGTGGGTGCAATCGCCGTCACCGTTTCATCGAAAAAGATCAACGACCATAAGCTGTGTTCAGCTCCAAGATGATCGCCAAACCACTGAGCCGCCCCATCTCCAAACTTACGGGCCGTCCAGTAGGGAAGGGCCGATCGATATTCCGATCGCGCGCTCCTTGCGGCATCGCGATACCGGCCATTGTCTCCAATGTTAACCACCTCGTAGGGCTTCCCTTTCGTGGGCATGCTCATATTGAGCATGAATTGAACATTGCCACTCCAATTGATGCTCGAGTCCAGGTCCATCACACCGGTCTGCTTAAGGGCTTCGAAGGCCATGAAAATGCACTCGGACGTATAATTCGCATAGTGGATCCCTTCTCCGTACGAGCCATCGGGCAGGTAGACTTCCTCGAAAATCTTCAGGCTGAAAATCGCCATTTCAAGCCAACGTTCCATCTCCGAATTCTCTTCGCCCCATGCTCCGATCGCGGCTGCTCCAATAGCCAATCCTCCCGCTGGCGCCGCCCGAAGGTTGATCTTTTGAGTGATTTCCGGACGGCGAGTGCTGTCATTAGGAAACTCTGAACGTTCCGAATAATAATCGCTTTCCGGATTGATGGACCAGCCAATCGTCTCTCGCGGATGGCGAACATTGTTGAGACCAACATAACAAGGCTCGCACCCACGCTTTCCCAGAACAGTCAGCCATGACTGGCGTTCTGCGGAAGTCACGTAATCTCCGAGCCAATCAATTGAGCAGGATACCGCAATTGCACAAGCCGGAGCCCGCTGCACGCCGACAACGTGTTCGCCTCCCTCCAGGAAGAAATCCCAATAGGGAAAACGCATTAGCGTGCGGACGCATTCCACCGAAAGCGCCGCCGCATCTTGGTCCCCAGTCATCAGATAGAGAAAAGACATTTCCTGAGCCATCTCGCCCACGCGGCGAATATCGCTACGATGCCCAAACAGATTTACATCGGACCGAAGGTAAGCTCGCTCTGCATCGCGGTCACGTCCAAGCAAGGTATCTCTAAGTTCCTTAAATCGAGCGTTTTTCGAAAAGTTTCGACGCAATCGTGGCAGGTCTTCCGCTGAGAAGAACAACCTAGGACCCGATCCAGATGGTTTCGCTGGCGTTCTAAAATCTAACTCAGCACCACGCGCTGCGAGTGTCAGAGCGGGTGATGCAGCCAGTAGTTTTAAAAGATCTCGGCGGGTATAGGAAACAGTCATTGGGGAAGGGTTCAGGGTGATATATAAACGAAATCAAAAAGATAAACACTGATACTTTCGTAGGGGCGTCGCTTGCGGCGATCCGCATAAGAAGCTCGTTTTATCCACGGATCGCCGCAAGCGACGGCCTTCCGTAATTTCGACTTTCTTAAAGCCTTTCAAGCAATGCCCTTAAATCGATTGCCGTCATAAAAGGTAAGCGTAAAAATCGGCGGCCTCGATCAATAGCACGGACACTTAGAATTAAAAGGCATCCGTGCCCCCTGCACAGGGCCAATTTATTCTACCGTAAAAACGCTTCGCAATGGAAGGGAATGAGCCTATGATAAAGAATTCATGGGACTCAAGCCATTCGCCCAACCAATTTTCCGCTCATGAAACAGACTTCCTCCAAACCCATCGTCAACGAACCCTTTCCGCTACCGCAACGCTGGGGCGACGCCGAGATTGAGCTGCTCACGCAGGCCATGCGACAGCAGTCTCTGTTCTACTGGAAGGGACCGCAAACCGAGGCCCTTTATGAGGCATTTCGACAGCACTATCCCTTGAAGCACCTTTTCCCCTGCTCCTCAGGAACCGCTTCCATTCATATCGCGTTGGCCTCGCTTAAATTCCAACCAGGCGACGAAATCATCGTCCCTTGCATTACCGATATGGGCTCGGTCCTCGGCATTCTCCATCAGCAACTTGTGCCGGTCTTCGTCGATATCGACCCGGATTCCTACAACATCGATCCAGGATCGACTCGGCGAGCGATCACGCCAAAAACGCGAGCAATCCTGCCCGTTCATTTGTGCGGCAATCCCTGCGATATGGATTCGATAATGACGATCGCTCGAGAAAATCAGCTCGTCGTCGTTGAAGATTGCGCTCAAGCGTGGGGAGCCCGCTACCAGGGCGAACTCGTCGGGCTAAAAGGCGATCTTTCCTGCTACTCCTTCAATGATTTCAAGCACCTTTCATGCGGAGACGGAGGAATGGTCGCCGCCAACGACGATGCGTTCGGCCTCAATCTCTCGAAATGGGGCGACAAGTGCTACAACCGCGTCACCGGAATCCGGAACCCCGACGAGCTCGCTTTAAATTATCGGATGAGCGAGCCTCTCTCGGCGATTTGCACTGCCCAGCTGGGCAAACATGACGACATCGTTGAGCGTCGGCATCGAACGGGTATGCTGCTCCACTCGCTGCTCGAGAATATTCCTGGAATTATTCGCACTAAGATTCAATCCGGAGATTTGCATTCGTTTTATAACTACATCTTTCGTCTCGATCTCGACCTTCTCGGAGTGACGCGCTCCACCTTCGCAGCCGCCTTGCAAGCGGAAGGGGTCAATGCGGAAGACGGTTACATTCCCGATCCTGTCTATCGCTACGACTTGTTTCAAAATCACAATTTCTACGCAGGCACCTGGCCTATTCGCGACTTCGGCTTAACCGATATGGACTACCGAAAAGTGAAATGCCCCGTGGCCGAGGAATTCCTCCAAGACTGTATTCATATGCCGCTCAATGAAGCTATGACCGAAGCGTATACCGAGAAAGTAGGGCTCGCGATTCGAACCGTTGCCGAACGATTCGCCCCGTGAAAAGCTTCCAGCCTGTTTCTTCACAGGCAAGATGCCTGTGCACCCTTTGGTTCTTTTTGGGTAAATATCTCGAAACTTGTTTGGTCGCTACCTCTTGAGTTCCTCGGGGCTTGCCTCGGGGATGCTTTATTACGATGAGCTGATGCTCATTCAGCTAACGCTATCGAGCCATACGCCGTAACAACCAACCCAATACAAGCAGAATTGCGGCAGCCAATACATTGATCGATGACGGAGCGACTTTGGTAGCTGGTACGAACACGCAGCAAAGCAGCACCGCACCTAGTACGAAACACACGTTTCCGACCATGCGATAGACATCAATGGAGCCCTTATCCACTTGCCCGGGCTTGTCTTCCACCGGTGTGCGCAAATCTCGATCTAGTAATATCGCCTCGGCACTTTGGGGATCGTCTGATCGATACCAAATTGTCGATACGACGAATACGAGCGTCGACGAGGCCGCTGTTCCGATTACATTGCGCGGAAAAACGTATTCAGGAAATAAATCGAGTCCAAACAGAGTGAAGGTCGTGATAATCGACGCGATCACGCAGGCGATCCCTGACCACCAAGGTGTTTTTCGATAAATCAATCCCAAGAATACCGGCATCAAAAGTGTCGTGGCCACCATCGAGAAATACTTCAGATTGAATTCGAAAGCTCCCCCTAAGGTGGAAATGAAGAAAGCCAACACCACCCCTGCAACGCCAACGCAAAACATCGTTACTTGTGCCGCCCGCATTTCATGGTGATCCGATGCCTGCGGCAAACCCAGCTTATGGCGCATGGGCACATACACATCCTTAGTGATCGCCGCCGAGAGCCAGTTGAAGGCATCGTTTGCATGGCCAAGCGTTGCCGACAAAACCGCAGCCACAACGAAACCAATCATTCCGTGCGGCAGCAGAAGCATCGCCAGGCTGATGAACGAAGCCTCCTCCGGCGCTTCCAAATTAGGCCAGAGCTCGGCGATATTCGGAAAAATCACCTTAGCCACCATCACGGGCAATATCCAAAGCAGGGGACCCAGCAGCCCTAACCATGCGCAAAGCATCGCCATCTTTTTCGCGTCGCGTTCGGTCGGCACGCTGTTGTAGCGCTGCACCAGATGCCAAGCCACATTGTAGCCGAGAAACGTATGGAAAATAAACGAGATCAGGAAAATCGGGTTCGCGGGGTCTCCATGTGGAATGAGGTATTCGCGCGGCAATTCGTCTAGAACCCGTTTGATTCCCCCAAACATTCCCCCGTCGTTGCCCAAATAGTGGAGAGAGATTGGTAATATAAGTAGCGACACCAAAAAGATGACCACCCCTTGCACTGCATCGGAAAGCACCGCCCCCCAAAGGCCTCCAATGACACTGTAGACGATCATCACTACACCGACCACCAACATGGTCATTTGCACGCCCGACATTTCGATCCCGAATACCAAAAAGGTCTCCAAATCGAGTCCCACCGCCGCAGAAATGAAAATCCCTAGAATATAGAGTCCCTGAGCCATTCCAATCACTTGTATCGGAATTGAACAGACAGTGAAGAAATAGGTAGTCGAAGGAGAGTAGCGCCGCGTCAGAAATTCTAGCGGAGCCTGAATCCGAGCCCGCCGCCACATCGGAGCGAAATAGTAATACCCTCCAATGAATGCCCAACCGCTTGAAGTGAAGAGCAAAATAGCGCCGGTTCCATTCTTGTAAGTATAACCTGCTGCCGCTACGAACATGAATGCTGAAAAGCCAGATACCCAATTCGAAATCCCCGCCACGAACCAAGGCACTTGCCCACCCGCCTTGAAGAAATCATCCGTTCCCTTATTCTTCTTAGCCGAATAAACCCCAACCCAAATAATGATCGCGAAGTACAGCAGTATTAGCGAATAATCGAGAGCGTTGACGGTACTTATTTCGGGCATGGTGATTGTTGAGAATTGCGTCTAGGATTAAACCTGAATGGGTTTTATTTAAGGTGGAATTATTTTAAATCCGGGCGAGTTCAGATTGCTTTTCTTTGAGACTTTCGTTGACCGAAAATTCAATTGTTCCAATTCGCAGAACAGATTGAAGGTTGGGATTTGCCGTATCAAGTTGCAAATTCCGCGTATTGGTTGCCTCTTTTTTTCGTGTTGCTCAATACGGTGCACCATTTGTCGGCATCGCGTTGAGGTTTTATCTCCAGTTAGCGGGCTGTATTTACAGCGGTATTACGATGTATGGATATTTATGAAATAAATGATTATCTGGGATGTCGGTGATGAGGTTTTTCTTGAATTGAGGAGGGATAGGATGATGAACTGAGATGTGTTGAAAATAAAACCCCGTTATTATCGTTGGCATGTTGATCCAGGTGTTGCGTGGAGCGAGGCGAATACTAGCTATGATACTCTCGATTGGGAGATTCCGTTGGGAAAAGCAGCTATCATCGCTTTGGACACTTGGGCTTTTCACTATTTAAAGGAAACGCAGGGTCGAATAAATGATATCACGGAGAATAAAATTGTTCCGTTGCTGGAAAAGTGCCGGGATTCAGGATTGGAAATTATTCATGCCCCTGGGGTGCAGGTTGCGGTTGAGCATCCTCAGTGGGTGAAAATGGTGGGAGAAGGCGAGCTTGAGTGGCCTGTTTATGATCCGGAATGGCCGCCAAATGACTTTATCAAGAGTAAGGGCGACTTTACCAAATATGAACACCCATTCGAACCACGTCAGGCTTGGTTGGAAAAACGTCGAAAGGAACGTTGCTTTCATCCCCTGCTCGAACCCAAAGAGGGAGAGTCGGTTGTGGCGAATGGAGAGGAGCTGCACCGATACTGCAAAAAGAAGGGGATCCTTTTTCTTTTCTACGTTGGGTTTAATACAAACCATTGCATCATTCTGAATGATTACGGAACGACCCATATGCATAATCGTGGATACAAGGTAACCTTGGTTCGTGATTGTACTACTGGGATGGAATCGTTTGAAACCGTTGAAACGTTGGATCAAACAAGAGCTGCTGTATTGCACTTGGAAATGACTCAGCGGTTCTCAGTTGCAGCGGATGAAATGATGGAGGGTTTGGCTGCAGTATGAGGTGAGGTTGAAAGAGGGCTAGTAAACGAATGAAATATTCAATAATGAATAATTATTGATTGGAGCGATTTTCCGGGGGAAGGAATTCTTGAGTCAGTTGCTTGGGTGGATACTTATCCGAACGAGGATGCGTTAGGCTTCGATGGGGCTTGGAGCGTGTATCCGTTTTTCGAAAGTGGATCTGTTGTCATTGGCGATGTGAATGAAGGTTTGGTGATCGCTCGATTGACGACGCCAGGGTATTCGCAGGATTTAGCTCGTTGGAAGGAGGTCCATTTCGCGGCGGAGGATTTGGCTGATCCGTCTCTTGGGTAATGCTGGAAGTAGTGAGAAGGTAACGGTTTGTTTCTGAACTAATGGGGGTGATTTTCTTGCTTCAGGGGCAGAATTCCTCGTTGGGAATTGATAGGATCGTATCGGCTATCTGCTTCATTTCGAGGTAGCGGTCTTGCTTGGTTTTATCAGGCTGAATCACATGAAACTGCCCGAAGCGCCAGCATGCGGTAACGCTTGCGGCATAGGCTGCGAAGGGCTTTAGCTTAGCGGCTTCGATTGGGCTGAGCGGACTAATCGACTGATACCCGCTGACCAATGCGTTCACCTTGGAGCGATTTACGATTCCCGCATCGCAGCACGAGCCTACGATAGCCATACCTAGATCGAAGATGAGATAATAATGGCCTGCTTCTTCGAAGTCCATAATGATTGGGCCTGCATCTTGGGTAATCACTACGTTGTTGAAGAAAATATCGCCGTGGATCAATCCCCTCCTCAGCCCGTCGCATATATTCTCACTAATGATTTTCTTCGCATCTGCCACCCAACCGGCAAAGGGATGATCTACGAATGCATCTGGAACTGTCAGTGTTTCTATTCCGTATAAAAACCGGTTCTGCATGTATTCCGGAACCGGTACGGCATGCAGGGCTGCCATTAGGGCCCCAATCTCAAACAATGTTTCCTCGTGGAGGTCTTCAACGATTTCACCATGCAGGAATTCTTTGAGCAAAATGGGCTTGCCCCTGTAGGAACTCAGATAATCACCATTGCTCGTGGGCAAAACGCGTGAGCTTTTAAATCCATTCGTTTCAAGGTGAGTCAGCAGGCTAGCGAGTTTTCGTACCGTTTCTTTTGACTTAGCTTCGCATAGCGTTAGAACATAGGCTTTGTCATCGGTTTCGATCCGATAGTTGCTGTTCTCGGAACCGCCTTCCAGAGCTCTGAATCGCACGACTCTTCCGATATCGAATACGGAGGTAATTTTATTGATCTGTTTCTCGTCTAGTTTGGTGTAAAGGGCCATGGGGCATTGAATTAACAGGATGCACTCGAATCGAGCTTATGTTATGACGCTTAGCGGCAATATGATAAAAATCTAAGGAATCTCAATAACTCAATTACCAGTGAATTGACAGTCTAAGCCCGTCGTTCTCTTCTCAGGTTGGAATACTTGCACTTTAGGGCTTGTAGGTTACCCGCACAATGATTTCCAGCTTTTTGAGCCCTTCCGAGAATGGGTTAAATCACTCGTCGGAGGAAGGGCTCGAAAAAGCCCTCTGCAAGAGTATTATGCGAAGGGTGCCAGGATCGTCCGAGCAGGTGGC
>JABITN010000145.1 GCA_018700525.1 Opitutales bacterium | reverse complement strand
CGCGTAATCGTTTTTATGGGACAATCCAATATGTATGGAACAGTGCGGGCGTGCGAACTGAAACCACCTTATTTAGAAAAGCCCGCCCGAATCCGGATCTGTGCGAATGGCAGGGGAGATGCGAGGTTGATTCATTATTGGATAGGGATTGTGGCTCGACTTCTTCCAACAGCTAGGGTTTATCCGTAACAGCTTTCTGCTTTGCAAACCCTGCCTAGACCTACCCGTGCCTCCTGCCTCATTAAGATTTCTTCTAGTTGATCGAATACCTGACTGCAAATTTGCAGTACTGTTTGCCTGCCTGGGTTGCTTGTTTTTTCCGTTGTATGGAAACGATCACGGGGAACTCAAAATTGCGGAAGTTACCGAAATCAGTTCGCCGATCACCTTGGACGGTGTTTTGGATGAATCAGTTTGGGCGTCCGCAAAGAAGTTAGATGATTTAATTCAGCGTATTCCTGACACCGGGCAAGTGGTGTCTGAAAAAACGGAGGTCATTCTATTACGCGATACAGATAACCTGTACGTTGGAGTCATCGCCTATGATTCTGAACCGGATAAGATCATCGGTACGACCATGGCGAGGGATGCCAGCCTTCGATCTGAGGACACCGTTACGATTATCTTGGATACATTTCATGATCAACGTAATGCCTATTATTTCGCAACCAATCCGGTCGGATCGATGAGCGATGCATTGATTTATGGGAGTCAACATTTCAACAACGATTGGGATGCTATTTGGGACGTGCGGACTCAGCTGACTGACCAAGGGTGGACCGCTGAATTTTCCATTCCGTTTAAGAGTCTCAATTTTCCAGAGAACAGCGACACTTGGGGTTTTAATATTCGACGGAATATCCTACGGAAAATCGAGGAATCCATATGGTCTGGCGCCAGTGTCGAAAGCACCTTCCTCAATGTTTCAAACGCGGGGGCATTAACCAACATGACCGGTCTCAAGCAGGGAATCGGCCTCGACGTGCGCCCCTTTTTGGCGACCAGCTTGTTGCATTCGAAGAGCACGGGCGACGATGACTTTGATTTCGAACCTGGCCTGGACGTATTTTATAACATCACTCCGAGTTTAAAATTATCGGGAACGATTAATACCGATTTCGGGGAAACCGAAGTGGATGCCCGGCAGATCAATCTCGACCGATTTTCACTCTTCTTTCCTGAAAAACGATCGTTCTTTTTAGAGGATATTGGCGTGTTCAATTTCGCCAGCACTGTTCCGGAAGGCCCTCCAGGAGCTCCGGATGCCGATGCGGATATTATCCCCTTTTTCAGTCGGCGGATTGGACTCTTTCGAGGTGCCGAAGTACCCATTGAAGTGGGTGCAAAACTGACCGGTAGAGTGGGGCAGACCGAGATCGGATTTCTGGGAGTGATGGCGGGCGAAACAATCTTGGACAGCGACGGGGATCCCATATTGGTCGAGGACACGGAGTTATTTGTGGGACGCGTTAAACAGAATTTCTGGGAGGAGTCTTATGTTGGCGGCATTTTTACCCATGGGGACCCGGCTCCTGGTTTGGAGAGCAAGACCTACGGCGCGGACGTGATGCTATCCACCTCTGAGTTCCTGGGGTATCCGCGCAACTTTCGTTTGAGCGCCTTTGGACTCAAATCTGACAATGAAGGTGTCGAGGGAGAGGACATGGCATTCGGTGCGGCCGCTCATTACCCGAACGAAATCTGGGAAGGTATCCTTGCCTACAGTGAAATTGAAAAGGACTTCGATCCCAGTTTGGGCTTTGTTCAGAGAAACAATGTTCGGATGTATCGAATCGGTGGGAATTACAATCCTCGCCCAGTGGATTTTTTGAACGTCGAGGACATGATCCACAGTGTCTATTACACCCGGTTCGAGAGCTTGGAGAATGGACAACTCGAAAGCTCAACCTTCGATGTCGATTGGTTCCACTGGCATTTTAAATCGGGAGATTCGATTCATTCCTTCATGAACTATAACCGAGACGAAGAGCAATTGTTCGAGCCCTTTGAAATCTCGGATGGGGTGGTGCTTCCGGTGGGTCGGTACAAGATGGACCAGTTCAGTCTATTTTTGGCTTCGGCCAGGAAGCGACCCCTTTACGCGAGTTTAGGTGTGACCTTTGGCGATTTCTGGTCGGGATCAGGCGAACAAGTGCGAGCCAGTTTCGTCTACAAACTACCTCCCCGTTTTACCTTGGATACCAGTATTCGATACACCTTTGCCAATTTACCGGAAGGCAAATTCACCGCCCGTGTATTTACTACGAACTTAGATTTTTCACTATCGCCTCGGCTTTCGTTTTCGAACCTCGTTCAATACGATAACCGCAGCCGAAATCTCGGTTTGCAGAGCCGCATTCGTTGGACCCCGAAGCCCGGCAACGATTTGTTTTTATCCTTTAATCAGGGCTGGATCAACGAATCGATGGGCAGTCTGAGATTCGTTGCTGCTGATACGAAGATAGCGACCAAGTTTCAGTATACCTACCGTTTCTGAGTCGACGGCCCTGGGCGGAAAGAAACAGGTGCGTTACCCCTTTTTTCCTATCCTGCACGCCGTTGACGAGGCCGAACCAATAGTCGAAGCCGAGATCGCGGTAGCCTAGATCGTCGACGAGAAGAGTGATGACATTCGGCGGAGGGGAGGCGCGACCCGCTTGAGCTGAAGCTGTCGAATCGGCCGCAATGGAGAAAGAATGATGTAAAGAAATAGCAACTACGACAAAGAAGAAGGAAGGGAATCGGTTCATTTGTAAGGAGAAAATTGGCATGTGTACGGTTGAATCGTTAGTTCGGCGCTGGGATATCGCGTTTCAGGTTCTGTTTGCGCCGGTTGTTTTGCGGGGATGATCTGAGCTCGCCGCCGGGATGGGCGTTATTTTGGTCCTGCCGTATCCATTGGGGCCGCATCATGCTCCGGCTCCAGGCGTTGTAGCGGGCCTTCATTTCGCGGAAAATGTTCGGGTGTTGGGCGGAGAGGTCAGTGGTCTCTTGAGGATCGTCCTTCAGATTGAACAAGACTTGGCCACCCGTCCGTTCGTTGACCAGTTTCCAGTCCCCCATGCGCAAGGCGTGTTTCGGGCCTGAGCGCCAGAAGAGTTCCTCGTGTGGGACGCCTGACTTGCCTTTTAGGAAGGGAAGCAGGTCGACGCCGTCGATGTCGGACTCGGACGTATCGAGCGCCCCGGCGGCGGCCAAGGCGGTAGCGTGACAATCGAATCCCATTACGGGGCTTTCGTAGAGACTGTCGGCCGGTATCGCACCTGGCCATTGGAAGAGGAAGGGGACGCGGATGCCGCCTTCGTATAAGGTCCCCTTCATGCCGCGGAAAGGGTGGTTTAGCGAGGCGTTCAGAGGAGGGATGCCGCCGTTGTCGCTGTAGAACATGATGAGGGTATTCTCTGTGAGGCCTTGATTATTGAGTGTATCCAAAATTTGACCTACCGCATCGTCCATGGCGGAGAGCATTCCGGCCATTGCCTTTCGCTTTCTATCTTTGATGTTCGGAAAACGTTTCAGGTATTTGTCCGTGGCTTCCATCGGCGTGTGCACGGCATTGAATGCTAGGTAGAGGAAAAAGGGACCGTTTTGGTTTCGCCTGATGAAGTCGACGGACTCTTCGGCAAACGCGTCTGTCAGGTAGTCGGGCTCTTTTTTGACGCGGACGCCGTTCCGGTAGAGCGGATCTCCGTTCCGGGTTTCCGGATAGTAGCTTCTCGCGCCGCTGTGAAAGACGTAGGAGAAATCGAAACCGCGTTCATGCGACCGCAGGCCTTCTCGGAATCCAATATGCCACTTGCCGATCATGCCGGTCGCGTAACCGGCTTCGTCCAGCTTTTCCGAGAGCAGGGGAATGCGACGCGGGACCCCAAAGTTCGCTGCGGCATAACGTTCCGGGCCGGAATTGCGCTCGAACCCGAAACGATGCTGGTACATGCCAGACATTAGTCCCGCTCGGGAAGGGGAGCAGACAGGGTGATTCGCGTATCCATTGGTAAAGCGCGTGCCGTTGGCGGCGAGGGAATCGATATGAGGCGTGGGCACGTCCTGGCAGCCGTTGACGCCTACATCGGCGTAGCCCAGATCGTCGGCAAGGATGAGAATGATGTTCGGTCGATCGGCGGCGGGTTCGCCAAGCGTGACTGATTTACTTTGGGCTTTGATTGAAGCGGCGATAGGCGTGTTTTTTTCATTAGAGTCGTGTGTCGAATTTGTCGATACCGCGTAGATCCATCCGGTGTCGTGACTAGGCATGCCGTTGCACTCGCCGCCTCCGAGGTAGAGCGTGTTTTCTTCGCCTGCAAAGGGCGAGCGAACGATGGATCGCACGGCGCCGCTGGTCCCTTTTCCGGCGGCTTCGAAGGATCGGACGGTGTAGACGGGCTTTCCTTTCTCGATGGAGCGGATAAGGAAATTGCGTTCGGAGGCGAAGTAGCGGATCGGGCGGCGCCCATCGTCCCGGACGCGAACGTTGCGCGCTTCCATTCCGCCGTTCTCGACATAGCGTTTGTCGTAGCTGCATTGGAAGCCGATGAGCCAACGGTCTTGGCCATTGGCACCTATGTCGTGTACGATCTTATTGTAGCCCGCCAAGGAGCCGTCGATGGGCAGATCCCATTCCTTGGCTAGGAATGCCGCGATATCCAATTCTTTATTAACCGTGTTGTTTCGGTTGGGGTCGAGCGTTCTGGCGACGCCGGTGGTGATGAAGAGCAAGGCTTCCTTGTCGCCCGAAGGAGCGGGCACGGTCACCAAACCGCGAATACCGCCGCCGGAGGTCATTCGCGCGTTGTGGTAAACGGACTTCCATTTCGGATTCTTTCCATCCTTGCGTACCCAAATGTCTTTGGTCGAGGAGGCGTAGAGTTTGCCGTTGCAGACCGCGTATTCCATGAAACGCTGTCCCTTTGGCAGCATGAGCTCCGGTTTGCGGCTCCATACCAAATTGCCCGTGGCATTCGCGTCGTAGCTTGCGGTGAGCATGCCGAGCGAGGCGTCGGCATTTTTGCTGCCGCTTACCCCGGCGAAGACCATATCGGCGCCAGTCACCGAATCCCGGTGGAATCCCATGCCGCGAACCTGGGAAGTGGTTTTGCTGCTTCCCAATGGAAATTCCAGCCAGTCGTCGTTGTCATCCTGGCGCGCCCAGATTGAAACGATGCCTCTTCGGGAAAGCGGGGCTGCGAGGAGCATTTTCACGGGTTCGATAGGCTTGCCCTGATGATCCGATCTGAATTCGAAAGCCTGCAAGGCGGTCATGCGGGTGTGGTTTGGGCCCATGTCCAGATCGACTTTCCAGTCCGAATTCGCCGACTCCTTCACCAAGACCTGGCATCCGCCGAGAGAGCGATCCGTTTCCATCCACATACTGGTGGCCGCGAAGAGCTTCCCCTGGTGGCTCGCGAGTTTCAGAATCTCCGTTCCGTTCATGCGCTTGCCGTTTTCATCGGAAGCGCCAGCGGTCCAGGAGGTGGTAGCGTCGGTTGGGGAGGAAAGGGTGGAGAGGACCAGAAGGAGGTAGAGCGTTTGTTTCATGGCTATAGGTTTCGCCAAGGGGTAGATTTGGTTTTGAAGCGGCACCGGCCAGTGTGTCGTACCAGGACATGAGGGATCAAGATTTAAACTAAGCGGTTGACGGGCCCGTTGGGCAAATCGAAGATTGCCTGATGGGCGTTCTTTTGACTATTGAGGCTGTTCTTCAAAATTTAAACGCTCTGATTCGAATGACTTCTACACCCTTGAAAAATACCATCGCCCTCATCTGTTTAACACTGCTCTGGACGAGCGGTTCTCCTGTTTCCTGGGCCAATATGGAGCCGATCCCGCCCTTCATGGGAGATTGGGAAGGCGGTTGGGTCGAAGCCCCAAAGAAAGACGGCAATGCCAAGAACAATCCGGGCTTGGTGGCCCGGGTGATTGGCGTGGGCAATGATCGGTACGAAATTCAGATAATGGAGGAGTTCGACAAGCGGGCCGACTTCAAAGTCAAAACCGAAGCGGTATGGAAGAACGGTAAGATAACCTTCGATCAGAATGGATATTCGGGCGCCATTACGGCGGACAGCTTTACGGGCAAAAAGGCCGGCGGAGCATTCGACACGCCGTTTTCATTGAAACGCACTCATCGCACTGCACCTTCCTTGGGAGCGAAGGCACCTGCAAATGCCGTGGTCCTATTCGATGGGTCCAATCTGGATGCCTGGGAGCGGCAAAATGGGGAGGAGCCCACATGGCTGGTCGAAAATGGTCACTTTGAAGTATTGCCGAAAAAGGATAACAAGGGTGTCGGTGGCTCGATCAATACCCGTCGGAGCTTTGGCGATGTGAAAGTTCACCTTGAATTCCGTTTACCTTACGAGCCCGAGCACCGAGGGCAAAAGCGGGCCAATAGCGGCTTCTTCCTGCCCGGCGGATACGAAGTTCAAATTCTCGACAGCTATGGCTTGGGCGGCATGTGGAACGAGTGCGGTGCTCTCTATAAGCAATCGCCTCCGCGCGTGAACATGTGCTGGGCGCCCGGCGTGTGGCAGACTTACGATGTGGAGTTCAAACGCCTCCGTCGCGATTCCGAAGGAAACAAGGTGGATCACGCTGAATTCACGGTCTGGCACAACGGAGTGAAAATCCACAACAGCTTTCAGATAAAGGGGCCCACCGCCAATACCCAAAAAGGGCGTGGCCAAGCAGAGTCTGGAGAGAACGGAGGGCTATCTCTTCAGGACCACAGCAATAAGATCCAATTCAGAAATATTTGGGTGATGGAGCAGTAGCCGTGTTTTCAAACCTTCTATTGGATGGGCGTTTAAAACATCCAGACAGGTAAGCCAGGAATGCTCTATATGCTGCTATCCGCTAGAATTGCGTTTTTGAATGAATTCTTTGAATACAATTATGTATAAAGTCTTGCCCGATTATGACCCGCTGTCCCCTCATTCATTAAAAGTATTCGCCCATGACGAAATTCCTTCCATAGTTCGATCATGAATGCCCCAAAATTTGTTAAGTATCCTCTCCTAAATCTGCAAACGATCCTCGTTGCTTTTGTCATTGGTGCCGGTCTGGCAAACGGGGCCGATCCCTCCAGGCCAAATATCGTGATCCTTTTCGCGGATGACATGGGTTACGGTGATCTTGCCTGCTACGGCCATCCCAGCATCAAGACTCCCAACATCGACCAATTGGCCGACGAAGGCATACGGCTCACGTCGTTTGTCACTGGTTCTTGGTGCGTTCCTTCTCGGACTCAGCTGATGACTGGACGCTACATGCCTCGTATCGCCTTTAATGGCAGTACTGGTGCAAATGGCGTAGGGGGTCTGCCAGATTCTGAATGGACCATGGCTGAGGCCCTTAAGGATGCCGGTTACAAAACTCACATGGTTGGCAAATGGCACCTGGGTTATAAACAGAAAAAGTTTCTTCCTGTGAATCAGGGATTCGATACCTGGTTCGGGATGCCTTATTCGAACGACTATATGAAGCCCTGGGTGCAAACTGATGAACCGCTGGGGCTGTTTAGAGGTGAAACCATGGTGGAACATCCCTTCGATCAAGACCCGATTACCACTCGTTACACGAAGGAAGCGGTGCAGCTCATTGAGCGCAGCAGGAGCGATCAACCCTTTCTTCTTTATCTGGCGTACGCGATGCCGCACCTGCCGCTGGCTGTGTCGGACGAACGGCGCGGCTTATCGAACGCCGGTTTTTATGGAGATGTAATTGAGGAAGTGGATTGGAGTATCGGCCAGGTACTCAAAGCGCTTGAAAAAAAGGGAATCGCGGATGATACCCTGGTTTTCTTCGCATCCGACAACGGCCCCTGGATCGACATGCCTCCGCGTATGCAACAAGCGGGCAACGAACTCTGGCATGCTGGTTCCTCCGGTCCTTTGCGTGGCTCCAAAGGACAAACCTATGAAGGCGGCCCTCGGGTCCCCGCCATGCTCCGGTGGCCAGGTACGATCGCATCGGGGCAGGTCTCGGATGGATTTGTAGGCATGCCGGATATTTATCGAACTGTTCTGTCAGTCGCAGGCTCAACACTGCCCGATCACGCGCTCGATGGAGATGATCTCATTCCTTTCCTTACCGGAAAAACCAAGTCAGCTCCCCGGAAGGAATATTTCTATTTCAAAAGAGGTTTGGAAGCGCTCCGTTCAGGTGACTGGAAGCTCCGAACCGTCACAGGAGAACTCGAACTTTTCGATATGAAGACGGATCCTTTCGAGCGAATCAATCGCGCCTCCGACAAACCTGAAAAAGCGCAAGCCCTGCTGTCCCGCATGCATGAAATGGCAAAGGAAGTGGGCGTGAAGGTAAAAGAATAAAACCCTCGCCTCGGCGGAAGTCCGCTCGGTTAGCTAACCATCACGACAAAGTCGCTCCAACTTCATCTTTTACATAGCCGCGACTTCCCAACCCTCGGGAATGAATTTTAATGTGGTTAGTCAACTTTTCGCCTGTTTCTTGACTTGGGTGTTCGTCAAAGAGAGGGTACGGGTTAACTTCTTTAATGAGAAAAAGTTCCCCGGTTGAATCTCCCTACAGTGACCCAGCGTGCTTCGCACTGATTGTTGATATCCTATTTTAGAATGAATGAACAGGGACTCAACACGGTTAGCTTTCAGTGGGGTTCAGCTGCGGCTTTGGTAGTCGGAATGGGTGTGGGTAGCTTGGCTTGCCTTTTGCTAGGTTCGAAGGAAAGAAAGGATATTGCCGCATGAAGTTATTGAGGATTTTAACGGGTATTTCGGTTACGCTCTTTATCAGTTCCGGATTCTGGGGTTGTGGAGAACCGGACTCTGATTTGATCCAGCTTTCTGACAACCACAGAGCTAAGAGTCTGAAGGTCTTGCGTGCAGGTTTGCGGTCGGTTGAGTTTTGGCCGTCTATGCATGCTGCGGAGGGGCTTACGCTGGGTGGATATGGAAACGAGGTGGTTACTTATTTGGAACCGAAGTTACTTGGCGAGATGGATGACCAAAAGCGTTGTGGCTTGGCTCGCGAGTTAGTGCGGGCTGGGAAGAAGGAGTATGTCCAGGTGATGCTTGATATTCTAGCGAGTGATGATCCGCATGGGCATGTTCATGCCGCTGAAAGTTTATACAAAGTTGGGGAGTTGGGGGATGGTTCAATCCTGCGCCGAAGGTATAAGGAAATGTCCAACGTGACTTTGAAAATTATGGCTGCTGCGGCATTGGGGCGTGGAGGAAATCCTGAGGCGATGGCCTATCTTCGGGATCAGCTTAACCATTCTGACCTGAATATCGTTCGTATTGCGGGTTGGGTACTTGCCCGTATCGGAAATGAGAAAGATATCCCGGCACTTCAAAGGGCACGCGACAACGCTGATTTAGATCTTCAACGGGTTTTTCACCAACACTCACTTGCTGCGCTGGGCGATGAAGAAGGACTACAAAGCCTGCTGGCTAATCTCAGCTCGGATGACGCTGTAACGCGGACTTACTCGGCCACTTTTGCAGGAGATGCTCGTGCATTGGAAGCCAAGGACCAACTGATTGTATTATTAGATGATGAAAATCTTGATACACGGATTCGGGCGGCCCAGTCACTCTTAGCACTATCGACCTCGCCTACAGCTGACCATGAAGAGGACATTGCGAATCTGGTCTATACGCCCACTGATGAAAATCCACGTTATACCGAAGGCTCTGTGCTGGAGTTGAATGACGGCTCATTGCTGTTTGCGATCACTGAATTTTTCGATTCTGGAAGTGATTTTGCCAAAGCTCACATCATTGCCCGACGTTCTGAAGATTGTGGACTAAGTTGGAGCGAACCGCGTATTCTTCAAAAGAATACGGGAGGATTGAATTGCATGAGCGTCACTCTGCGTCGACTTCCCACTCCTGATTCTCCACAGCGAATTGCCTTATTTTATTTACAGAAGAATAGTCACAGTGACTTGGACCTGTTTGTGAAGTATTCTAACGACGAAGCGGAATCATTTGGGGATGCAATATTGGTTACCGATATGCCCGGATACCATGTGGTGAATAATGATCGGGTGACACAGTTATCGACAGGGCGCCTGCTGGCACCGGCCGCATCCACGCCCGACGTTACCGAAGTGAATCATTTCGAGAGCCGTTGTTTTATTTCTGATGACCAGGGACAAAGCTGGAGGGCGGGGAAGGAAGCGGTAGATCTTCCCCAGCGCGGGGCAATGGAGCCTGAAGTGATTGAGCTCCAGGATGGACGTGTGATGATGATCATACGCAACCAACTTGGAACAATTTCCAAGGCTCACTCAACGGATGGTGGAGAAACCTGGTCTGAACCTTCTTCGCTTGGACCGATCGCACCAGAAGCGCCAGCTACCCTGAGACGAATTTCGTCGACGGGAGACTTGTTACTTATTTGGAACAAAAACGTTGATCCGGGCGCTAGTCTTGGTGGGAAACGTACGCCGCTCAATGTAGCGATATCCAAAGATGAAGGTGAATCCTGGATACTTGAGCGTGAATTGGAAACCGATCCGAATTTCAGTTACTCCTACCCGAGTCTAACCTTTATACGCAACCGAGCTGTTCTTACCTACTGGGTTGAGGATTCCTCAAAGCGCCAATGGTCTACCAAATTTCGTTCCTTACCCATTTCCTGGTTTTATCGATAATCCCAATCAATTATGAGAAAAAGCAAAACCCTCACTCGCATCCGCAATGGAGAGCCGATCCGTATCTGCGCCCTCGGACATTATATTCCCTGCTATATCAAATACGCAGCGCAATACGGCTTTGATTGTATCTGGCTGGACCTGGAACATAGGGCGATGGACGACCGTGAGGTGCAAGCGCTCATGGCATTCTTTCACAAGTATGACATCGATTGCATGTTGCGTCCATCGACACTCGAGAAATCCAAACTCTATAGATACCTGGAAGATGGCGCGAGTGGTTTTCTAATTCCCCACGTATCAACGCCTGAAAAGGCCCAAGCCCTGGTCGATGCCTGCAAGTTTCCTCCGCTGGGGGATCGTGGCCTCGATGGCGCAGGCATGGATAATGACTTTATGCTATTCGACGATGACTACCCGGCGCGTACCGATGCCGAGACATTTTTGGTCGTGCAGATTGAAACCCCTGAAGCCGTCGACAATGTCGACGCCATTGCGAGTATTGAGGGAGTCGATGGCCTTTTCATCGGTTCCGGTGACTTGGGCTTTCGGCTTAAGCAATCACCCGATTACCCTGACTTGGAAACCTGCATTGAAACCGTCGCAGCGGCAGCCCAAAAGCATAACAAAGTATGGGGCATCCCGGTGGGAACAGCTGATGATGTTCGTAAACGCAAAGAGCAAGGAGCTCTACTGATGCCACGAGGCGGTGATGTCATTGCCCTCATGCGCACCCTTGCTGCCTGGGGGGAAGAGATGGACGAAATCTTTTCCTGATAGTAATAGTTGATAGGAGATTGCTCCGCCATCTTCACTCCGCTACGTCAATTGTTCCGATTTGATTCGTATTAGCTTTCTCAATAGCTTTCAAACCTTTGATCTATTACTGTTTTATGGTAATATAGTTATCTCACAGGTAAATCAGAATTACAGTCAGTTAATAAATAGCAAGAAACCATGGTATGGTGGCTATTTACTGCCAAAAGGAAAATGAGAAGCAAATTATGAGTATTCATGTCGGAGTAGATTTAGGGGGGTCAAAGGTCCGTATTGTCTCTAGCGTAAGAGGTCAATTGGTTTCAGAACAGAGCACATCCGGCCCGGAATTTACTCCAGAAATGTTATCAAAGCGAATAGAGGAGTATTGTGCCGCGCAAAATATACACCCCGACTCCATAGGAATAGCTATCCCCGGTTTGCTTCAGCCGCCTCAAATAATCCAATGTGATGACCTGCCAAATTTCAGTAATACTGATGGTTCAACTATTGGGATCCCTGAAGTCCCTACAGCTTTGTTAAATGATGTAGATGCCGGGTTGATCGATGCCCTAACCCATTTACCATCAGATGCAACGTGTCTACTGGTAATGGCAGGAACAACTATTGGCGCTTCTGTAGCAATTAATGGGAAACCATTTAGCGGGGTGAGCGGTTTTGCCGGAGAACTTGGCTATTTCCCGATAATACAAGATTGTGAATCTACGCGATTAGATAAAGTTGCGGGAGGGCGTTACATCATTTCAAAGCTTGGTGTCAGTCCGGAAGAAATCACCTCGGGAATATTGCATGGAGAGCAAAAATATATTTCAGCCGTAAATAATGCAGGACAGACACTTGGACGTGTTATCTCTGGAGTCATGAGTTTAATCAATCCTTCACATGTAGTGGTTGGCGGGGGCACGCTGAGGTTTCCCGGTTATTTTGAATCTATGCAAAATGAGATTGAAAGAACGTGCCTGAATCCTATACTGAAAGTTTGCTCAATTACTAAAGCTGCATCAGGAGAAAATGTGGTTGCTAACGGTGCTCTGTTAGCTGGTAAGGCAAAAATGATTGTTTCGATTTGATTCGTAGGCGAGGTTGAAGGTTGATTTGGCCCTAACAAGTCAGAAATTCCGTGGATTATTGGGATCGCAAGGCTTTATCGGTACCGTTGGTCGATTTCAATGGTCGGCGCTCGTCGGTTTCGCGAAAATGACCTGTCGTATCTGCCTATTTGCTACAGAATGCCTGGGGCCGACCGCTATAATGCTGTCTCGCTGGAATCTTGGATCCGGCGAGCTAGTCGGCGTAGAATACGGGTTCTTCGTCTGGCGGGATGGGATCGACGCCATCCCAGCGATCCGCTTCGATTGCCCAATGTCCCAACGGGGTATCGTTCCAGTAGCGAGGCGTCTGGTCCCATTGTCGCTCTTCCGAATGCACCGAAGGGCCTTGGGCGATATCGGGGCCGGCTAGCGTCTGCGGGACGGTCGCGTCTCCCGTTGGTCTTCTTCCTATTGCGGGGGAGGGTGCTGGTCGAAGTCTTCCGGGAAACTTGTCTCCCGGCTCTCGTCGAGGTCTTGCCGCCTGGCGTCGTGTTCGGAGGGCGAGTCGTTGGTGTCGTCCCACTATCCGTCGTAGACGACGATGCCTGCGAGATCGTCGCGTTCGGAGATCGCCCGCTACCTAAATGCCTCGGGGCTTGCCCTAGGGATTTTTACTCCATTAGTTTCCAACGCGCTTGGCGCAGGACCGCATTATTTGAGCCTTTTAGTCTTTCATACCAAATGGTGAGAAGCGTAGCGTCTTCCAGCTCGATCGTACTTGGATATCCCAAATCGAATCCCGCTCCGTCTCCGGATAGGATCATTGGCTCCGACCAAGTTTCGCCATGGTCTGAGCTTATACGTGCCTGATTTCCATAGGGAGGGCGGCGATACCCATAGCTCATGAGTAAACGTCCGTCTCTCAATTTGGTTAAGAAGGAGGGCAGTCCCCAAACACCAATTGAATGCGGAGTGGACCATGATTTACCGCCGTCAGTGGATTCGCATTGGAGGGTTTCGCGTTCATTGATAGGGTTGTGATTTCGAATATGGACAATGATCCTTCCGTCAGCTGCTTCAACCGCATGCAGTTCGTGATAGCTTTTCTTCGCATCATCACCTGGACGTGTGGGAATACTTGATAACCACTGCCAGCTGAGACCGTCATCTTTTGATTCGCAAACACCTACTTCTCCGTCTCCGGTCCAAAGAACTTTGCCTGCATAAAGCAATCGGCCATCGGACAATTGTATGGGACCATGTGGACTGTTTACTATACTCGAATATCGGGCTGACCACGTGATGCCCCCGTCGGTCGATCGGATCATCCATTGTCCTAGCTCTGCTTTTCTTTCCTCAGGTGAAATCCGATTGTGAACGGACAACCATCGATTGAGTTTTTCTTTGGACCATGCTCCGGGTTCATCCTGTTTCGCGGACAATGCTTGATTGAGCCCGTGCGCTTCGTAGGCTAGGGAAGTGAAGGTCGTTACCAGTAAACTTCCTTTAGCCGTTTCGACAATTCCCGCATCGCGATCATCGATCGGACCATCGAGCAATGTTCTTGGCCACGACCAGGTTTTTCCATTATCCATAGAACGCATCATATCGACTCGTCCAAATGGGCACACGTGGGCTTCGCGACCACCAGACCAAACCACTATAAGTTCACCATTGGAACGTCTCGTTAAGGTCGGCCAACCGCAGTAGTACTCGGGCTGTTGGCTGATCGTACGGGTTTCGAGAACATTGATTCTTGGAGTTGCCGATTTTGCTGAAATATAAGGAATCCCTAAACCAGTACCGGTTGATGCAAGCGTATTGAATTGAATGAATTTACGTCGGGAAATATGCCAAGGTTTCATAGAAGAATTAACTCATTTGATTTATGTTTTCAAAGGGAAACATCGGCTTTCGCCGATGGGAGTAGTTGAGCTGAGTCATGTCAGCTCGAGTGACGCCAGGTGTGTCGACATGGATAAATGATCCGGTAATGGAGCGGTAGGCGGCAAGCGGAGCAATGACGCCTTTCGCAACAATGATCTTAAATTCTTCAGGATTGAGACCAAAACTGGTGAGTTGTTTCAGGCTGAACGGAGGTACTCGTTTACTGGTGAGCATGATAGTGATCCGACCATCTATTGTTTCAACTATGGCAGTTGGCCCCTGGTCGTAATCTGTGAATCCTCCATGACGTGCTTCTGTTTCTGAAAACGTTCCAGCATGTAGGGAAAGAACTTGAACGCAGATACAAAACGGATCTCCATGAAGCGAATCGCTTTTCCCACCGATGCTCAGTTCCGGACGTCCATCGAGACCTGCTTGGTAAGCTTGGGAAACCGCTTCCGGATCGTAAATGCAGACCAAGGATCTTGTTGCATTCTGTTTATGAAGTTCAGCGAGCAGGATTGTGCCGTCAGCCGGGGAACCGCCACCGACATTGTCGCCCATATCCAATAGCACAACGGGGAATGAATCTGTTTGAAGAGCCATTGCTACGGCTTTACTCGCGTTCACAAAATCGGGTTCGAAGGTATGGCGCTGCTCCCACAGTCGATTTGAAAGCTCTAGGGCGGTTTTTTCCGCTAATGGTTGATCATCGTCCGTGACGACCAGAACGGACGATCCCATTTCGGGGACATCGGAATAGGGGAACCCAAGAACGATAGAATGGGATAGGACTTTAGGTTGATTAGCCCGGGCTTTGGCTACCTGATAGTAGTCAGAAAGGGGAGATTTCGATGTTTCCTGGGATTGAATATTGATTGCCATTGAGAGCAAAGCGGCAGCTTGTGCGGGGCGTATTTCTCCGCGTAAGGTTTTTGCAAGCAGGTTGGCTGCCTGGCGTCCCGTATCGCGTTGATCCAGGTGTGGGTTTGTAGAGTAGGCTATGATTGCGTTGGTCGCTTCGACCATGTCATTGGACAAATTTGCATGTGGGTCGATGGTGGCTACGATGGGAATCTCTGGCCCGATGAGCTTTCGGACTTCTCCTAACCAATAGCCGTCCGCATCCGGTTGGTTTTCCGCGACGGTGGCCCCATGAGGTGCGGTCAGTATGCCATCCAGTGGTCCGGCCCTTTGAAGTTCGGTGAGCATGAATGTTACTAGCGAATCGAACGATGCAGCTTCAATGACTCCATAAGGAATCGCCCGTGCCAGGAAAATGGGTACCGCTTCAATTTTCGAATCGGCTAGTCCTTTGAAGAAACCTCCCACCTCGTGTGGGGCATTCGCCATGCGCTCTCTAATCTCTTCTCCAACTAAGTAGAGGTCTTCTTTGAAATGTTCGATTGTTGTCTTGTCCTTGATGAAAGTATTGGATTCCTGAAGAAGTCCAACAATACCTACGCGTTTAGATTTCATCCCGGACAACAGATTCAAATTCTTCAAAGCTATCAACGAGGGGCACATTTCTGTTCGCGATCATACGATCGATCGAAGGTGCATCCTTGAATCCTGATCCTGTAATGAGACTAACTATTCGAGCATCTGGGTCTACTTCGCCTTTCTCTATGGCTTTTGCTGCACCTGCCAGGGCAACTACACCTGCGGGTTCGGCAAAGATACCTTCGTCGGCGGCAAATCGTTGTTGGAAATGATAGACTTCATCGTCGCTGACCGTATATCCGGTTCCTCCTGAATTTCGACAAGCAGCAAGAGTCTTATTGCCATCGACCACACTGGCGACCTGGAGCCCGCTTACTTGGGTTGTGCATTGACAATCCTTCGCTCGCTCAGCTCTTTCGCGAAGAGGGGTCGCAATGGTGTCGTTCCCCTCTGGCTGAACGCAGTGCACTGCTGTTTTTCCATCAAGAGAAGCAAAGCCCCGAGCTACAGCCAACGTGAGACCACCGCCACCGGCTTGAGTAAAAACGTGATCTACGCCTTTAGACAGTTGAGCTGAAATTTCGTTGGCTAGTGTCTGGACGCCTCCCATTCCTAATGGTGAGAAACTGAATGCGCTTACCTGCACGGTCGTGCCAAGTTTATTTGACAGAGCGTTTAGCTTCTCAAGGGTTTCTTGAGTGCATTTTGGGTCTGTGCCGAAATTACGGATACGAATAAGCTTTGCGCCATAGGCCAGCATTTGGAAAAGCTTCGCCTGAGGTGCTGTATCGACAATGGCTAGAATGCAGGGGATACCAGCTGCCGCTGAGTATGCGGCCAGAGCGGCACCCGTATTTCCACTCGATGTGCCTAGGCATAGGGGCGCCTCGGATTGCTCTGCCAGTAAATGAGAAATGGCTGATGCCGCAAATCGGTCTTTAAAGGAGCCCGTGGGATTTACGTTTTCCAGTTTGAAATAGAGATGGTTGAGCCCCAGTGATGGTCCTATGGAACGTGAACGAATAAGGGGTGTATCTCCTTCGCCCAGAGTGATACGATAGGATTCTGGAGGAGATGCAAAGTGGTCGCTGTAGTTCCAAATACTCACGCTTACTATTCGAATTCTCCTGGGCGTATCCGGTTCTTTATCTCTCGGGTCATCCAGGTATGACGCAAGCCGCCGTCTACGGTGATCTCGGTGGCAGTAATATAGGATGCTTCATCACTCGCCAACCAACGAGCGGTCTGAGCTATTTCTTCAACCGTTCCCCAGCGTTGCATCGGGATGACGGTCTCGGAGTAATCACGCATGTCTTTTGTAAGCGATTTATCGGCTGGTTGATCTTCTTTGCCTCCGCTGTAATCTGCCCCGAAATCGGTTTCAATGGCTCCCGGGGAAAGTGCAATCACGCGAATACCATCTCCTGCGAGCGCATTGGCCATTTCCCAAGTGAGACCCAACAGACCTGCTTTTGTTGCTGCGTAGACAGCCACTACACCT
Organism: Opitutales bacterium; assembly: GCA_018700525.1. Classification (GTDB taxonomy): domain Bacteria; phylum Verrucomicrobiota; class Verrucomicrobiia; order Opitutales; family Opitutaceae; genus Pelagisphaera. The sequence goes on along the minus strand of JABITN010000145.1, from coordinate 9,644 downwards.
TTGGGGATATGGGCTTCGACCGAAGCTATATTAATTATGACTCCTCCGTGGGTTTTCATATGAGGAGCAGACCATTTAGAGAGGAAAGCTGGTGCGGTGAGGTTTACATCAACTGCCAGTTTCCAGTTGGCCGGTGTGATCTCTCGAATGGTTTCAAGCTCACGGGCGGCAGCATTATTGATAAGAGCATCAATACGACCAAATCGCTCCGCGGTTTGCTTTACGGCATCTTCAACTTGATCGAGGGAAGAAAGGTCTGCTACGAGCGACAATACTTCGGCACCTGACTCCTCCAACAGAGAAGCTGACTTCTTCAATTCATCACCATCTCGATCAAGAATGGAAAGGGCGTAACCAGCGTTGGCGAATTCTTTGGCGGTGGCGGCTCCGATGCCACGGGCCGCTCCGGTTATCAAGGCAACTTTCATATAGATTTAGTTTCGAGGATTACGGCTAAACTGTCACCTTCTTTTACAGCAGGGCAGCTGCGCAGCACAATGACGCGACCTGAATGGTCAGCAGAGATGGGGCGAGTATCCGTTCCCAGAGGATCGATAATGTGGCCGAGCTTCTGGCCTTGTTTGATGGTTTGTCCCAGGGTGACGGCAGCTTCGAAATAACCGTCCATTGGACTGGGGTGGCAAATTTGCATGTGCCCAGAGCTGGGGCGTGGATCTTCTACTACTAGGTCAGGTGGTGGAGAAGGGGGGCGAGGATTTATTATCTCTAATGCGGCCATGACATTGAGGCAGCCTTCAAAATAGGCTTGGGCTCCTTTATGGGAACATTCGCCGCCACCTAGGTATTCCGCATAGATCGCGGGCACTTTGGCATCACGAGCGATGGATAGTGATCGTCCATCGAGATTGGCCGAAGTTCCCCAGATGATAGGGAGTCCGAAGGCCCTGGCCATGTGTTGTTGGATTTCCAGTATTGAAGAATCAGATACAAGGTTATAGCCTACAAGTGGATCTACTTGCATGATGCTGCCACCGGTGTGCAGGTCGATATAATAGTCAGAGTCTTCAATAAGCTGAGAGAGTTCGTGGGCCACACGTTCGGTGGTGGTGCCGTCATCTTTGCCGGGACAAGTCCTGGCAAAATCAAGTTCGTCTTCACCGGTCCTTGATCTGAGGGCAAAAGCGGATTCGTTGACCACTGGCACGAGGGTCAATCGTCCACGGAGGTTGTTATTGTCAATGGAACCGATGAGTTTTCGAATGGCGACCATGCCTTCGTATTCATCTCCATGGATACCGGCGGTAATCAACAGATTAGGTCCATCGCCTGCTTTGCCTTGAATCTGGTGGGTCTGAAAAAGGGCAGGCATGGACAGTGTCCTCTGAATTATAGATCGAGCGGGTATTGCGAAAGTCGTTCGCAGCCGGATTCTGTGATCAGATAATTCTGTTCCAGTCGGATACCGGCCTTCAGTTCCTCGCCGTAGAGTCCGGGTTCGACTGCGACTACGTCACCGGCTTGAAGTGTGTCGTCCCAGTGGGGATTGATGTGAGGGTATTCGTGAGCGTCGAGACCTATGCCGTGGCCTAGATGGTGAAAGAAAGAGTAAGCATTCCAGCCTTCTAGCTGTGCGTGGAATTCCTCGAACAAAGTTTTGCAGCTGAGACCCGGACGAAGGTATAGCTCGAGCCGAGTGTGCATATCAGTGAGACGCGTATGAGCTTTTTGTTGTGCTTCGGTGGGTTGACCGTCGACTGCAAATGAACGGCAAAGGTCTGAACGATAACCACGGTAGCCAACCCCGATGTCAAGGATGGCTATTTCTCCCGCCTCGGCTGCGCGGGTCCTTGGGAATCCACCGGGTTCACCGGATCTGAAATCGTTGCCCCAGCCTGATAGAGGTTCACCGAGAGCTTCAACGGCAGCTGCGTGCATGGCTCCAAAAAGGGTAAGCTCCCTCAGCCCAGGTTTTAAGATCCGACGGGCTTCTTCATAAGTCGCCTCAGTGGCGCGAATGGCGAAGCGGAGCATTTCGATTTCATCTGCCTCTTTGCAGCGACGTAGAAGCTGATATTCGGAAGTAATGTCTATCCAGTCGGCAGCATCTACGAGACCGGGAAGCAATTCACCTGAAACGCCGATTCGATCGAACGATTGTATACTTGGACGAATAGCATCTGCTAACCGACCAGGGATGTTTTCAACCAAGGTGCACAGTTCTTGAGGTTCGTAAGAAATATGATTCTCAATTGCCGGGGCACCCAAGTTCTGGCCGGGGGCGAAAAGAATGATAGCTCCTTCTCTGGAAACCAAGACCGCTACTTCAGTGAGCGATTGTTCATGCCAATAACCGGTGAGGGCGTGGATATAGTTGCGGTTCGTTAGAAGAGCCGCACCGAGTTTCTGTTCGCTTAAGAGATTGAGGAGTGCTGCTTGGCGCGTCCGGCAAAGATTTGGATCTAGCTTAGGTGAGTGAGGGTACATCAGAGTACGCCGTATTTTTTGTAAGCTTCTGTGGCAGACATGCCATCGCGAATGGAATCGCGAGTGATATTTTCAGCATGTACTTTTTCCCAAGCTGCTCGAATGACCTCTGTTTCAACCTCTTGCGGCACAACGACGATTCCGTCTGCATCGGCAATGATGAGATCACCCGAATTAAAAGTAACTCCTCCAATTTCAACCGGCACATCGATGGCGGTCACTCGCTGGCGATGAAGGCTATCCAAAATATTGGTTTTTAGAGCAAACACTGGGAAATTCATTTTGCCCATGGCAACCGTATCGCGGACTGAACCATCGACAATGGCGCCGATACAACCTCCGTTCTTCGATGCCGTGGTCAGGAGCTCGCCCCAAATGCCTGAACGATCTGATCCGTTCGCTGTGGCTACAAATATATCGTCGACTTGGCAGGCATCGACCGCTTCGAGCTCGAGCTTGTAAGGTTCAGGATCCTCGTGATCGATATCTTCCCAGAGTGTGGTTTTGGCACGACCCACCAGAACCGTGGAGTCTGTTGTGAGGTTCTTGAGTGGAGCCGAACAGGATTGGGAGCGAAAACCGGCTGCATCGAGCGCGTCAGACACGACGGCTGCATACAGGCTTTCGCGTATTTGACTGAGAGTGATGGTGCCTGGGGTAGGTGACATGTAAGATTTTGAAAAAAGAATGACTAGAAGATGAGGATTCGACGACGCAAAAAGTGCAGTTACTGTAAAACTGGTTTCGTTTGAGATAAGACAAGTTGTGAAACTCTCCATTGTTCTCTAGCCTCTCTCAAAAGAAAACCTCCGGCTTGCGGCGCAATGCGCGCGTTGAGGGTTATGTTGTGCGTTATCCAGGTCCGAACTACCAAGATCTGCTCAAGATGAAGCAATAGGTTGAAAGCGAGGGACTCAGCATAGTGGCTGTCGAAGGCTTGTTGATAGGAAACCGCTCCGCCATCTTCGCTCCGCTACGTCAATTGTTCCGATTTGATTCGGAGGGAGACAATTTTTCTGATCGCAGTTGATGAATTCTCACCCAATCTCCCTTTAGGGGGTACTAATGAGGTACCAATGCGCTTGCTCGATCCCAGAAACGCCACCTTCGCCTCACTTCATCACGTATGAAGATAGCTAGGATACATGGGCTACTGGGAGGTGCATCACTGATTCAGCTCAACTGTATCATTAAAGAACGCATAATCCCCAATACTCGTCACGCTGTTTCCAATGGTGATGCTGGCAACGTTGGTGCAATTATAGAACGCATCAGATCCAATACTCGTAACACTGTCGGGAATGGTTACGCTGGTCACGGTGGTGTTCCCACTGCCGAAGATGGGGGGCCAACCATTCCCTACCTTAACAACAGAAATCTCATTCACCACGGCTGGGATTTCCACCGCCCCGCCAGCACCTGAATAGCCCGTGATGGTCGCTTGGTTGTCGGAGACCGAATATGTCCAATCCCCAAAAATATCCCCCGATAAAGTCTGATGTCCGGAGGCAATAAAAAGGGCGGTGAGCAGAACTCGTAGTGCTTTCATTAATTTATCCCTGCCAAGGGTAGCTTAGAAAGGTAAGACCTTTTTAACTTGAACAACTTTTGGGCATTGGGAGTAGGCTTTTGCGTGTCTGGGATTCAATGCGTGTGTGTGTGTCGGTCCCATTTGCTCTTTCAATCACTCTGTACGAACGGAGAATTGGTGCTTGAAGCTTAGGCTCAAGGCTTCGGAGCGCGAACTCGTTATCTCTGGGAGAGTAGCGGGAGCGATTATAATTGTATCCAGTATCTTTTGGGCGATCGTCTTTTGATACCAGGAGGGTATAAGGGGTTGCTCGTTCGGGACTTGTAGGTTTTTTGATGAGCAATTAGCCAAATCGGTATTTGGCGGACTGTGGTAAAGAATCTCTGGTGTAACCGTCTTCGTTCTTCGAACTACGCCGAGTCAAGAGGGTCGAGGTGTTTAAAAGGTAGCGACCGATTGCATCACCTCAAGTTGACGCAGGAGTGCCAATTGCAAAAACCACGCGAGTCCCTCGCGTAGCAACGTGGAGGTGCAGCGTGGGTTAGCTTCGGCATTTCCCGATCTACTGGTAGTCTTAGTCTGTGATTGCCTCTGACGGTTGGCGCGAGGCGTCGAAGAGGCGGTCGAGCAGGCCGTAGCGTTTGTCTTTTGTGAATCCGTTGGAGCGAGCGTATATTCCGAGCGCTTTGATTTGCTTCTCGAGGGCATCGGGATCTTGGAAGAGCTGGCCGTCGTCCGAATTGGGAACGGGTGGACTTGTGGGCGGGAAATGCTTCCAGTCGTCACCGTCTAGCGGTTTGAAGTAACCATCTGTCTTAAAGCGTTGGATACAGGCGTCTTTTAGAGCTTGAAGTTGAGAGAGGCAGGATGGGTCGTCTTTTCGATTTACGATTTCGTAGGGATCGTTGGCGAGGTCGAAAAGCCATTCCTTGTCGTCGGCTGCGCTGTAGATGTATTTCCACTTCCGGTTGGCTGCCATGTAGAGGCCGAGATTGTTTTGAGAAAATTGGCTAAATACGATTCGGCCTTTGTTCGAATCGTTCATGGCTTCCATTAAGCTGATGCCTTCGTCGCTCGGACGTTCATCAGGCGATCCCGCTAAGGACATGAACGTAGGAAACAGGTCGAGCAGGGTGGTTGGGGTATCGCAGCGGTGTTTGTTTGGGAAGGAGCCAGGCAGGCGAGCGATCATCGGTACTCGAGCTGATGGGTCTAGCATGGAGCGTTTGCCGTAGCATCCGAAGTCTCCGAGCAGTTCGCCGTGATCCGAGGTGAAAACGATAAGCGTATTGTCAATCTCGCTACCAAGGGCGTCGAGTATTCTGCCGATATTGTAGTCGACGAACGAAATGGTGCCGTAGTAGGCGGCTTTGATGGAGCGGGCCAGGTTGCTGTTGCTCGCAACATCGTCCACGTACTTGTAGCGGTTCTGTACTTTGTTCCAGAATGTCCAGTGCTCTTCGCCTCCTTCGGCGAGAAGCGGTTCGTCCATTTCGTGCATGCGATAGAGGCGCCCCCAAGGATTGGGGCTTTCGAATGGCGGGTGCGGTTTGATGAAGCTGCTCCAAAGTAAGAACGGTTTGGAGGGGTCGCGCTTCTCGAGGAAGTCGATGCTTCCGTCGGCCACCCAATGGCTATGGTGCAGTTTTTCGGGAACTTGAGAGGGTTGCGGCAGGTAATAGGATTCGCTCCGCAATCCATGAGGATCGATCACGTGGTCATATCCTTGGTCGTCGAGAAAATCTCGATAATCGTCGCGATCATTTTCCTCGGGTAGCTCTTCGGAAATGTCGCGACTGGAAAACCCCCAGTCTCCCAGTCCGGGAGAAAAATGCATTTTGCCGATGCCGTGAGTTTGGTAGCCGTTGCCGACAAGGCCTTCTATGAAACTCGGTTTTTTCTCCGAGCAATCGACATTGTCGACGCATCCCGTGATGTGCGGCGGTAGGCCGGAGGTTAGGGAGTTGCGGGCAGGGCAACAAACGGGACTAGGTGTATAGCAGCGATCGAAAGTGGTGCCTTCGCGAACCAGTCGATCGATATTGGGAGTCTTTATCTTGGAGTTCCCCAGGGCGGCAATGCAGTCCGCCCGCAGCTGATCGGTGATGATGAATAAAATATTAGGGTGAGCAGGTGAACTCATATTTGCTTCTCTCAAGCGTGAAATTGTTGGAAATTCAGATGTATTTCTGTGTGCCCAAAAAATGAATAAGCAATTTAATTGAAAATTAAACCACCCCGACGTGTCGGGGTGCTACTTCGCAAGGGGGGCGTGGGATCTGCAATTGGATAATTCGACCCTAAGCATAGCGGAATTCAATCGGTGAAAACAATGGACAGGTGTAGAAGTAGATGTCGTTATGCATTCGGTGCAAAAAGCGGTTCAGTCACATTTTAGCAATGCAGAGTCTTCTTTGCCTGCTGTGTGTCGGGCGGGTTACTTTCAGTTTGCGGCTAATCAGCACTTCATTAACGAACGCGTGCAAAGTCGAGGATTGTACTGGTGCAAGAGCGGACACGGTCGATTTGAAGTCAATGGGGTTTCGTATGACCTGGAGCCGCATGATCTCTATGTATTGCCGTGGAATCGAAAGATTGCTCATTACCCGGATGAGAAGGATCCCATGCACACGGGGCATGTTCATCTCATTCCTGATTATCGTGTTGGAGCGAAATGGATGCCCAATGTACCGCATGAGGGGGGAGAAGTGGCGTTCGATTCGCCGGATCGGGAGGATGTCGATTGGCCGGGATTCAAAGGTGTGGTTCGATTGAAAATTAAGGCTGATGAGCCGCTCGGGCTGCTGATGGATTATGCGATTCGTTGGTACATGCAATCGCATGGGGAAAACGAGGCGGAGGCTCGCTGGTTGGCGAATCTCATCGTTAACGAGTTGTTTCGCAAGCAGTCGCAGGGGGCGTTTTTGTCGTCAAAATATCCGGAAGAATTGGAGCGAATGATTGTTCACGTGAATAACGGTTTTCATCTCTCGCCGACCGTTTCGGATTTGGCAGACTTGATTGGTCGGAGCCGATCGCATGTGCTTAAGCTGTTTAGCAAGTATTTGAGCGTATCGCCCAAAAAATACATAATCGATCGCCAAATGGATGAGGCCCGCGAATTGCTTTTGAGTACGACGAAGCTGATTGCGGAGGTCGGGCAGTCTGTCGGGCTTTCGGATCCGTATCATTTTTCGAAGTTGTTCCGTCGCCATATCGGCATTTCTCCATCGGATTATCGCCAGCGGCATGGTCCCTTTTCGACCCCGCCTAACGTGTCTACTCACCGTCCGTTTCTTGCTAAGACGATCGATTAAAGAGGCGGCTCTTTTTTAAAGTATTGGTTCACGGTCGCTCATGCGAATCGTCGGTACGCGTTATAGGTAAATAAGAAGAAGCTCACGCGAAGCCGCGAAGGACTTACGAATTCTATAATGATGGAAGAGTCTGTTAAATAAGTCGAAAATCACTCTGCCTCTAATCTGTAGGAGCGGGTTTATCCCGCGATCCCTCTGTATTATCTTATATAAATCTAGACTATCGCGGGATAAACCCGCTCCTACACTGACTTATTTAAGAGTTTCTAAGAGGACCGAGCTCCTACAAGTACGGAGTCAACGACCGGTCCTTTCTTCGCGTCTTTGCGGCTTAGCCTGAGTCAAAATGATTTTGATTGCCCGTTCTCTCGCTGAGGGAATATGCGTCACTGAAACCTAAACAGTAGGGTCAATTGCAAAATCCACGCGAGTCCCTCGCGTAGGTACGTCGCAGCGCGGCGTGGTCTTCAGACGATTTTAGTTGAGTTGACGTATATGCCCTGGGGGGAAGGAATGCTTTGAATATAGACTTCCGATCTCTCTGTGACCTCCTGTTGGATTAAATAGAATGATGTTTCGAGTTTTGCGGTTGTGAATGCAAAAGAACAATCGTGTGTTGATTTAGACAAGTCGAAGCCACGCATCGTTTCTCGGATGTAGAACGTTCTTAATTCATTCATTGGATTAAGAGACCGTACGAACCCGCCCCAGTTCCCTCTCGCCCTACCTTTAAATTCTCGGATTAAGTGAGGAGATCAATTGCCTCTCTGTTGGGGTGTTTGGACTTTTTGGATGCAAAAATACAAAGATAAATTGGTCTGGACATTGTGTATGACTATCCGTTTGCGCTAGATTAGATGGTGTATTTGGCAACCCGATCATCAACTGCCCCCTTCATCTAACCCAACCATAAACCTCGAACCATAAACCTCGAAATTAGCCGATTGGCTATCAGTTAACAAAAGCTCACGCCCTGAAACAGGCATGGTTTTATCCATTATTTACGTGTTATGCCACTTAATTCATTTGGCTGATTTTTAATAAAAAATTCACTACTAAACCATCCGACAACTATAATATGAAAAACCTAATGAAAACGAGGCAGCGGATGCTGTTTACAGCGCTCGCGGCTCTTACCGGCGCTTTTTGCTACGCCCAGGACGACGACCAAGAAGTCTTCGAGCTATCGCCTTTCGCAGTTGATGCCTCCGGTGATACTGGATACCGCGCGACCTCAACCATCGCGGGAAGTCGTCTCAACACTCAGCTCAGAGACGTTGCCGCCTCAGTAACCGTCCTCACCAACGAATTCCTAGACGATCTCGGAGCCACCGATCTCGCCCACGGCCTCTCAATGATCGCCGGCGTCGAAACCGAGGTGACCAGCGACCAAACAGGGATTCACCAGCTCGGCTTCATCGGGACTGACTTCGGCGATCGGAATAATTTCGAGGGATCCATTCGCGTCCGCGGCCTAGGCAGCGCGACCACTGCCGCGGATTTCCTCAAGGTCCGCAGCGGCGTGGATCGCTACAACGTCGAGCGCGCTCAGTTCCTGCGCGGCCCGAATTCCATCCTATTCGGACTGGCAAAGCCCGCCGGATTGGTGAACTACACCACGAAGAAGGCGCACCTCAGCCGTAACCTGAACGAACTTCAGCTAATGCTGGACAACTTCGGGACAGTACGTGCCGTAGCGGATGTATCGCGCGTGCTGAAAGAGGACGTTCTCGCTGTGCGAGCGGTCCTCAAGCACTCCGAAGACCGGTACATGTACGAAAGCAATGAGAATAGAGACAACCGTATCTATCTTACCGGCTCCTACAAGCCCTTCGAAGGAACCAAGATCACTGCTTACGTCGAGGAAATCGATACCTTCGGAAACCGCCCGAACTACCGGATTCCCGCCGACTACGCCAGCCTATGGCTGGACGAGTGGAACCAGGCCCACCAGAATGTCCCTGCAGGGGAACTCGACGCCTTCCTCGATAGCAACTTCTACTGGGATCCCGTCAATACACCTACCGCCAACGGTGTCGCTCCTGCATCGCCTGACTACAGCTTTGATCACCCGTTCACGGTCGACGAAAATGGCCAACCCGTACCCATCAGAGCGATGCTGCGCGACCGCCTCCCCGGTCACAAGCTGGCCCTGGCTGGCTTTTACGACAATAACGACTGGTACACGCCCATCGGCGGGCACTACACGCGCCGTGGTACCCGCAATGAGAATGGAGGACAGCCCAGTGCAGGCTCCGGCAATCGTAAAGAGTTCCACATGTCGGGCAATCCCTTCGCAAGCATTAGAAACTTCCTCGACCCGCAGGTGACAGACGAGAGCATCTTCCCCT
>JABITN010000126.1 GCA_018700525.1 Opitutales bacterium | reverse complement strand
CTGTCTTGGGGGAGGGTGTAAGGGAGTTCGACGTAGCCGTCGAGGTCCGAGGTCTGAGGTCTGAGGTCTGAGGACTGATGTCGGGAATCCGAGATCCGCTCTCTGGCCTCTGACTTCTGTTCTCCGCTCTCTGGGCTCTGCTCTCCGTTAGGTATCGGAATCCATTTTGGAAAAATGGTTCCGAGGCCATCGGGTTGTGGTTCGAAGGGGTCGGTGTCGAATGTGGAGCTGTCGTAGACGATGTCTAGAGCGTGTAGCCAATCGAGGTTGTGGTGCATGAGGGGCGATCGGAATCCGATTGCGTCCCATTTTTTTAGATACTGATTGATCTCTATTGCTCGGCGGTTGAAGCGTTCTTGGTTGTTATAAAGCTTACCGTCGTGGTGGAGTCCGTGGACGCCTACTTCGAAGCCTCGATCTTTAAGGTTTTGTACCAGGTCCTCGCTTACGCGATATTGACCTTCGGGGATGAAGTTTATCACGGATCGAAATCCAAGACTTTCTTCGAGATCGACTAAATCGGTTATTTTATCGTATCCAATTTGCGTTTCAACGTCGTGAGAAAGCAGAAATGCAAAGCGTTTTTTATCGGGCCATCCTGACCAGCTGGGAGGAGGAGTGGTTGTGGATGGGTCAATGGGCCAGGTGGCTTTGTGTTGTTGGCGTTTCCGTGAGGCGAAAAAACGGCGAACAGCCATTCGAAGACTCCAAGGCAGGAAGGGCTTGGCGTGGTAGTAGAGTTTGAGTCGGAACATTCCAGCTTTTGTTATTCTTGCTTAGCTGCGTTGAGGTGTCGTCACAAGTTTCTCGCCAAAGAGGAGAACTTCTTCAGCTTTTCTTTGAACACTAATTGCTTCCGTTTTAATGCGTAGCCAATGTCACTTGCAGGAACTAGCTGAGCAGGGACTTCACTAGCGGACCCTTTCGTTATCTTGAGAAAGTGGATAAACTGTTTGTTTGAACCATAGTCAGACCCGTTGCGGTTGTTTTTGCCCAGATGGCACTCAAAAACCTCCGCCCTACGCTCTGTTTTGGGCTAATGCTATGTGAATTGACCATCTTCGCACTGCGGTGCTTCGTCAGCGATATTTGAAACAACAGATACTGAGGCCCTTTGAATTTGAGTCCTAAGTCCACGGTCTCACGCGAAGTCACCGATTTTCGTTATATCATAAACCTCTATTGCAATGAGCCTGGCATCCTGCCAAATGGGTAAATTTCCGAAGTCATTATACCGAGCGATAGAAAATCAATTTGTAATCAGCAATCAGCAATTCTCGGCGACTATAAGTCGCCTAGGTATTCTTCTTGGAGGCGTTGGGGGACGTAGCTTTTGGTCTTGTTGAGGATGGCACCAATGTTGTCGTTGGTCTTCTTGAGAAGTTCTGTGGCCCGCACGACTACGTCTTTGCCTGCTTTCTCGGATTCAATGACGAGAAAAACGGCATCCATGAAGCTAGCTAATCTAGGGGTTACGCTGATTGGGCTAACTGCGGGCATATCGAAAATGATGTAGTCGAATTCGCTGGTTTTGAGCTTGGGAACGAGCTCGTTAAAGCGGTTAGGCAATATCTTTGGTAGTTTAAATCCGTTGGTGCCTTCGGCGGCGACTACGAGCTTACCTTCGTTTTTCTTTTCAGTCGGAGGTCCACTTCCTAGTAGTTGGTCGAGATTGGTTATGTTTTTACCTTGATAATACTTTTGAGCGGATTCGCTGCCTAAGGTCATATCAACGAGTAGTACATTGCCTTCGCCTGTTTGCGATAGCGTGCCAGCTAAGCCTGCAGCTATTGTGGTCGTTCCGGGAGCGTCACCGATGCCGGTTAGACCGATGAGCTTGGGTTTGTGTGTCATGCCACGGCCTTCGAAAAAGCCAATTAGGCGGTCGCGTAAAGCTTCGTAATATGAATGTAGAGCGTGATCGGCATCCCATGGGGTGGCTTCGGAAAAATCTTCCATGTTGGCCACTGCACCTGCTCCGAAACGATCGGGATCGGATTTTGCTGCTGCTACGAGCGTTGGCGATTTGGGTTGGTAGCTATCTTTGGAAGGCTTGGACCTAGCTCGTTTCTCACGGTCGAGTACGTTGTGCTTACCTGTCTTTTGGAGTAGTTTTCGGTAAGCTCGACTTGTTGTGTCGGGAATGGATAGAAAAAGTGGAATGTTAAGGCTTCGTTTAATGTCGATAGGTCGCTTGATGGATTGATCGAGGTAAAGCTCCATAAGTAACGCCCAGGCGAGACCCAATGCGAGTCCTGCAGCTAGAACGCCACCAGAAATTTTCAAGATCATTGTCTTGTCTACCTCTGGAGGTGTAGGGTTTTGTACGATACCGATATTGTTGACGCGACCGGATCCGAACGCTTCGTCGATTTTTGCCTGTTCGCGACTTTCGTAGAAATAGCGGTAGTTTTGCTCTTCGATTTCTTTTCGGCGTCGCAATTCTTGAATTTCGGTTTCAACGGATGCAACGCGCACGGCATCTTTTTGGATTTGATCGAATTGTGCTTCCAGTACCGCTATCTTTGATTTCAGAGCGGTAACTTGAATGATGGAGGCGTTAAGGTCGAATACTGTGCGAGACGGTCCGATGCTAGTTCTGCCTCCGGCGATGGATTCGGCCTGAGCGAGTAGTGGGTTCTCGTTTTCAAGAGCTGCTTTTTTTTCTTCGGCATCTGCTATCTGAGTTTGAACGCCTTTTACGAGAATATTTTCAAGAGTGTAGCGTGTGAGCAAATCTTGTTCGTTTCGTTTTAAAACGTCGAGGCGAGCCTGGATAGAGGCGTATGATTGCAGAGCGTTGGGATCGACGGTGGGGACAGGGGCAATCTTTTCGTTGTCTTCAGTTGAGGCGGTTCCGGATGAGGCTATTTTCCTCATTTCGTCTAGCATCGCTTGTCGAGACGCGAGTTCAGCGTTTGAGTCGAGGAGCGCTCCTTGAATACTGGCGATTTTGCTGTTTTGGTCCGCCTTGGCTTCTTCGAGCGAAATTACGCCGGCTCGCCCAAGAGCGTTATGGAATTCTTCTTCGGTGCGAGCGAGTCGAGAGCGGTATTGCTCGGCTTGTTGGTTGACGAAGTTGTCGAAAGAACCAGCCGAGCGCGTTTCTAGATGCTTGGCGAGATAGGCGTCTATGAGCCCTTGCAGTATTGGCTGAACGAGATTAGGATTGGAGTGAGAGTAATCAACTTTGATTACGGTACTTCGAGAGGGAATGCCGACGACGATAGTGTCGCGAATTTCTTGAGCCGCTTTGGCTATATCGTGAGCTTTGTTGGGATCGCCTAGGATTCTTTCAGGGCCGATTCTTTCCGCAACCTTCATCGCCAAATCCATACTGGTGAGGATTTGGAGTTCCGAGTTGATGATGGCATCGCTACGGGTCTCAAGTGTTGTAATTCGGTCGCTATCGCCTGTTTGCATGGGAGTTTTCCCTTGCTCGACATAGCGAATGAAAAGGCGAGCCTGCGATGAGTAGCTCCTAGGATATAGAACGTACACGGCACCGGCAGCGACAACGCCGAGTACGGCAAAGAGAACAATCTTCACCTTGTGCTTAAAGAACGCATAGATGATATCGTTAGGTTTGATGTTAGAATGTGTGGAAGCTAGGGTCGGGTCGTTCATTATGTAGCCTTTGGCTAATTGAAGATTGTTGATTGAAAATTACTGATTGGATATCCGAGGGGAGGTGGGTACTGGGAAGTGACTAATTGCGGTGATCGATATTGTAATGATGGCATTGAGAAATTGCTAAGGGTTTTGCTAGTTACTAACGTCACTGAACGCGTTTTATTAACTTTTGGGGTATTTTTCCGCTAAACACGCTAAATGAAGCGAAAAGAAATAGGATTTGCTGTATCGTGAATGTTTCGAATTCCGAACGGGAAAAGTAGGATGGGTTTAAATAACCTAAATGCCGCATCACTATGCCTACGAGTCCGTTAGGACTCCTTGACTAATTTTTTGTCAGGGCTTGCGCCGCAAACATAGGTTGGCTTCGCCAATTTAGGTTTTGAGGTT
>JABITN010000096.1 GCA_018700525.1 Opitutales bacterium | reverse complement strand
CACAATTTCATCCCACACGCCATCGCCATCAGTATCCTCCTGCCGATAATTCACGATATCGCGCAACTCTTGAGGAACCGCATTGAGGGAGAGATCATAGTACGTATCATAATCTTGGATAGGAAAACTCGCCGGATCGCCATTAACCGTAATGAGCTGATTATCGAAAGTTCTACCGGTCAGTTCCGCATCGCGATAGCCATTGACCCTTCCCCTGGCGTGTGTCGCTACATTGATGTTCGGGGCGGCGTTGATATTCTCGAGACTCGTTTCGAACCAATTCGCTTTTAGCGTAACCTTGTTTTCGTTGAAGCCGATCAAAAACCCGTACTCTTCCGTCACCCCTGTAGGCTGTTGGATGGCTTGCCCGAGAGCATTATTTCTCAGTCCGATCGGATTGAAATTCTCCGATCCGGCATAATGAAACTGAAAGTCCATTCCGTTGGGCAACTCGCCCAACAACGCTTCCGGGTACCGAGCGATAACGCTCCAAGTTACTGTATCTCCCGTTTCCTCGAGGCTTGGAGTCGCCGATAATCGTGTAAAATCAGGATTCCACCGACCATCTGGAGTATCGCGATTACCCACCCCCGCTTCGGCTTCGTTAGCTCGGGCGAAACTCACCGTATCGTCTTCACGGTATCCCAAAAGCCCGACGATGTGATCATCAAAAAGATAACTCTGCCAAGCAAAGGCCATCGCTTCGATATTATTCTGGGAGACATTCTCATCATTCAGATAATTCTCCACCGTGACCAAACCGTCACGAAAGGTTCTCTCAGCTCCAGCGGAACTCGTATCCGCATATTGTACTCTATAGGTATCGCCATGCCGCGGTGGAGTAATCTGGATCTGATTCAAGCGGACATCGTCCATCGAATTCAATCCAAGCAAAGAATCGCTGACGTATACGATTGTGTCCTGTTTCCGACGGCCTTTGGTAATGGTCGTACCTTGAACAGCAGATTCAAGATCGAAATCGTCGCTGACCCAAGAGGTCGAAAGCATCGTGCTATGCTCATTTCGTCGGTGGTCATTATAGAGCCCAGTTAAACGGTGTCGGCCCAAGCGGCTAATCCAGCCATCGCTCTCCGCGAAATCGATTTCTCCGAAAGCGGTAAAGCGAAAGGTTTCACGATCGATTTCATTGAATCGGATATCCGGGGAATTCACCCGCGTGTAGGCTCTGCCTAAATTCGGATTCGGTTGCCCATTCTGCAGGTACTCCGCAATTGATACGTAAAGATCATAAGGACCTGTAGTGGATGTACCACGACCGCCCGTGAAGAAAAAGTTTTGCAGCGATTCGTAATGCTGTTCGTCATACGCAATCTCAATAGCGAACTTATTATCGAAAAAGCTCTGCTCCAAGGCGATGTTCTTGGCGTCGAATTCACGCGAAACCCGATCGATTCCTCCTGAATAGATTTTGTTTCGATAATCGAATACATTCGGATTTCGCAGAGTAGGAACCGCAAATCCGGTTGCATAAGCTTCAGTGTAAGGACTGTTCGTATGGTACTCCACCGTTCGTCCACTGATAGGCGTGTCTCCGGGAACATTCCCATAGGCAGCAACCACTCCAGGTGTACCAGCAATGCCAGTACTTTCAAGGGTGTCTAAATTGGATTTCCACGTGAGCAAGCTCTGATAGCCTTCGAGATTGCCTCCATCACCATAGGAAGGTGACGTTGCATCGTGATTGGGAAAAACCACCCCAATTTCGCGGAACATGCTTGGATGGACACTCGTATTAATTCCGCTCTCCGCATTCTCTGCAAAGGGATTGAATGTCGTCTGGAATTCCCAGGTTCCTCCCTGGCTCGGATCAATCACATTCGAAGGAGGCGCAATTCCGGATAACTGTTCAATGCTAGCAGGGATCGGCTGAAACCAACCATGATACGCAACCGACGGCGGAAGGGTTTCGACCGGCGAACCATTAGAGGTCCCGGATTCTCCATTCAACCTCAGGATCGTCGCGTCCAGGACACTACTGCCTTCGTTCTTAGCCAAGACCACATCCAATGCCGCATAAATCCGTTCGTCCCGATTCCAAGTCGGCTTTTGCTTAAACTCCGCGTCGTCATTCAACAAGGCCAACCGCAAGGCAACCCGTCCGTCGACTAGATTTCTATTCAAATCAAGCACGGACCTAACGCTGCCGTAGTTATCAAGCCTAATACTGGCCTCGCCGAAGTTCTCGCCCTGCACGGCTTTCTTGGTTCCGTTATTGATCACACCGCCCGGACTGCCGATACCGAAAAGCAGGGAGTTCGGTCCCCGGCTGACCGTAACTCGATCCGTATTGTAGCTGTCGAAAGCGATATCGGTCAGAAAGAAGCCACGTGTCAAATCCGCTCGTCCCAAACCGCGAATGCGTTGATTCAGCTGAGGATTCGTTCGCTGATCCCGCGGAATATATCGGCCATCATCGACATCTCCCGCACCGGAAAAGTTACCCTGATTGCCCCCCACTTCCGTATTTGAAGTATAGGACAACAAACTTCCAGCATCCGTGGCGCCTGTATCCTCAAGAAACTGAGACGTAATCACGGATATCGACGATCCCAGGTCCTTCAAATTCGTCTTTATTCGAGTTCCCGCCAAGGTGCTTG
>JABITN010000052.1 GCA_018700525.1 Opitutales bacterium | reverse complement strand
GGACGAGGGTGAGTTTGGGATGGAGGGAATGAGGGATGGAGAGATCTTGATTTGTTTGTCGGGGCTTGCTCTTGAGTGAATTTATGAAATTGTATTTTTGAGCGATATATTCCGTTTATGTCCTTTGTTGTATCCATTATCCCATGACGTACCCTGCAGTTGTAAATTTTGAGAATAAAGTGGGCTCGGTTGAGCTTCGCGAAATTAATCGCCCTGAGATTGGCGACGAGGATGTGTTGCTGGAGGTCTCGGCAGTGAGCGTTTGCGGGAGCGATTTGCATCAGTGGCAGGCGATGCATAGTTGGCCGGTTAATTACCCGGTGGTATTGGGACATGAGTTTGGCGGATTGATCGCCGAAGTGGGAAAGCGCGTCACGGGCTGGAAAGAAGGCGATCGCGTGGTGAGCGAAACGGCTGCGGTGATTGATGTGAATAACCCGATGTCGCGTAAGGGGCTCTACAATCTAGATCCTACCCGCAAGGGATTTGGTTATGGCGTGGATGGAGCGATGACGCGTTTTACGCGGGTTCCGGCTCGTTGTTTGCATCGTATTCCGGAGGGTTTGTCTTTTGAGAAAGCGGCTTTGACAGAGCCCTGTAGCGTGGCTTACAACGCGGTGGTCAATCAATCGGATATTAAGCCGGGCGATCGAGTGGTCGTGCTTGGCCCTGGGCCGATTGGCTTATTGTGCGCGGCAGTCGCAAAACTCTGGGGCGCTCAGGTTGCAGTGGTCGGGCTGGAATCGGATCGCACGCGTTTGAAAGTTGCTGAAGCGTATGGCTGTACGGCGATTGTGAATGATTTGGATGAATGGGCTTATGCGGGCGATGGCTTGGGAGTCGATGGTGTGATTGATGCGGCAGGCGTATCCAAAACATTAGAAATCGCGTTGCAGATAACACGTCCTGCTGGATGGATCACTAAAGTCGGCTGGGGACCTCAGCCTTTGAATTTCTCGTTGGACCCGCTGGTGCAAAAGGCGATAACCCTTCGGGGGAGCTTTAGTCACAACTGGCCGATTTGGGAACGCGTGTTGGAATTGACCGGTTCAGGACAATTGAATTTGGATCCGGTTATCGGTGGCGTTTGGCCTCTTGAGGAATGGCATAGCGCTTTCGAGGCAATGCATTCCGGAAATATAGTGAAAGCGATTTTGAAACCATGAGCGGCGGAAAATTGAAAGATAAAGTAATCCTCGTAACCGGGGCTAATACGGGAATCGGTCGAGCGATCGCCGAATGCTGTTTGAAGGAAGGAGCTCAGGTTGCTGTGCATGGACTTGATTCCTATGCAGTGGAAACTGTAGTCGCGGAAATGGGATCGAATGCATTTGGGATTGCGGGCGATCTTGAGAGTGCGGATACTCCTGGTCGGATTGTCTATGAGGTGGTTGAGCATTTCGGTAGACTGGATGGTGTGGTGAATAACGCGGCGATTATTACGCGGGCGAGTTTTAGTGAAACGAACGCGGCAATGTTCGATCAAACGATGGCTATCAATGTCCGGGCGCCCTTCTTGATTTGTCAGGCAGTTGAGCCGCATTTGAAAGCGAGCAAGGGTTGCGTGGTGAATATCGGTTCAATCAATGCTCATGGAGGCGAGGGGATCCTTAGCGCTTATAGCGTATCTAAGGGAGCTTTGCAGACGATGTCTAAGAATTTGGCGGAAATCTACGCCAGAGAAGGAATACGGTATACGCACTTGAACCTCGGTTGGATTTTGTCGGATACGGAGTATGATCGAAAGATCGAGGATGGACTGCCGGAGAATTGGCCGGCTCAATTGGATAGAGGGATTATTCCGTCGGGGAAGATGACACAGCCAAGCGAAGTCGCCTCGGTAGTTGCTTTTTGGTTGAGCGATGAGGCTCGTCCGTTTTCGGGAACGGTCCTGGATGTGGAGCAGTATCCCTTTCTGGGGAGGAATCCGACAAAGAATGAAGATCATGAAATGGGTTGAGGTTTTGTGCCGAGAGATTACACAGATCGATTTGATGGATTTAGAAATAAGGAGCCTGATAAGTAGGTTTAGTGGTCTGTGAATATCTGTGCAATATGTGGGAGAAATTAGTTATTATGCCGAAACTTGCTGCATTTCCTAAGGCCTGGATGGATCCTCTATGTATCGATGGATCTATGACATTAACTGAATGGATTAATTTATCCGGAAAGCTTGATGTGGACGGTCTTGAATTTTATTCGGATTTTTTGGATCTCAAGGATGCCTCTCGGTGGTCGGACTATCGATCAATGGTTGAAGATCAGGGGCGCTCTATTCCGATGCTTTGCTGTTCGCCGGATTTCACTCACCCAGATGCCGGGTTTCGGCAAGAACAGGTCGATAAAGAAAAGGGGTGGATTGATATGTGCGCTACTTTGGGCGGCAGCTTCTGTCGCGTGCTTTCGGGACAGAGGAGGCCCGAGGTATCAAGGGGGGATGGTATCGCTTTTGCAGCCGAATCGATTGAAGCGTGCATTCCTCATGCTGCGGAGCGCGGGATTACGCTCGTCATTGAAAATCACTACAAGGATAATTATTGGACGTATCCGGAGTTTGCTCAGCGGATGGAGATTTTTTGCGAGTTGGTTGCTCGCGTCGATTCGCCGCACTTTGGAGTGAATTACGACCCTAGCAATACTGTATTGGCGGGGGAGGATCCGTTGGAGCTTTTAGAGCGGGTGAAACATCGCGTTGTTACGATGCATGCGAGTGACCGTTTTTTGATCGAGGGAACTTTGGAAGATCTGCGTAATGAGGAGATGGACAGCCTTGGGTACGCGGAGCGATTAAGCCATGGCGAAATCGGAAAGGGACTAAACGACTATAATGCGATCTTCGGTACGCTTAAGGCGGTCGGATTCGATGGCTGGGTTAGTATCGAAGATGGCGTAGACGGGTTCGAGCAGATGCAGCGAAGCGTGTCATTCTTGAGACAGAAGATGGAGAGTGTGTTTGGATGATGAGGTTTCGGTTGTTTTAACAGAATGCATTCGTGCCTCGCTTGCTTGATGACGCGATGCGTCAGCATGATTGAGCTTTATGGGAATATCAGGCTGGAGAACGAAGTGAGCCATCATCTAGCGAGGTATGGGCGCATCCTGTTGATCCAAATTGGAAGGTGACCTTGCTCTTGCATTGTTGGGGGAATCACCACAGCTTCTCGGCTAATTTTATTTTTAAGTTATGAGTGCATCGAATCAGAGACCCTTGAACGTCGGCTTGGTCGGCGGTAGTTCCGGTTTTATAACAAAGGCCCACCAAAGGGCTATCTTCATGGATGGGACTCGTCGCGTAGTGGCGGGGGCTTTATCGTCGAATCCTAAAAAATCGATGGAGGCTGCGGCGAATTGGCCGTACTCAATTCGGGGATACGAAAGCTTCGATGCAATGGTGAACGGGGAATTGGCTTTGCCTGCTGGGGACCGAGTTGATTATGTCGTTGTTTTAACGCCGGATCATACGCATTTCGAGCCAGCGAAACGCTTTTTGGAAGCAGGGATTCCTGTGTTTTGCGAGAAACCGCTAACGCTTAGTATTCAGGATTCGGAGGCGCTTCAATCGATTGTTGGCGAACGTAAAATTC
>JABITN010000056.1 GCA_018700525.1 Opitutales bacterium | reverse complement strand
TGGTTTTGAGCTCCGTTCTTGATTTTTAGCCCTTCGAAAATAGACCGAGCCGGTAGGCTTTGCCGACGGCGGAGGGGGCGTTGTTGACTTGGAGTTTTTCGTAGATATGGCTGACATGGGTGTCTACAGTCGAATAGCCGACCTCTAGTTTTTCGGCTATTTCCTTTTTTACCAAACCTTCGCTGAGGAGTTTGAGAACCTCTAGTTTGCGATCCGATAGACCCATGTTTAGGGATTCCTTGGGAAGTCGAGATTGAAGATTTTGTAATAGGAATTTCGCTACGCTGGAATCAAGAGTCGCTCCTCCGTTGTGAACAATGCGAATGCCGTCAACTATTTCCTGTACTCGAGCTAACCCGGCAGGCTCCCGTAATCGGAATATCTTACCTCAAAGCCATTTACTTCAGTTTCGGCCAAAACCTGATAGATCTAGACAAGGAGAGTCTCACATTGGACTGGAGATTGATGCATACCGAAGACCTATCCGTGTGGGAACAGATTAACAAAGTGTAAGTAGCCGTTCCGAAGCAGGAGGCTCCGTATTTCTTTAGGTTCGAGCTGAATCAGTAACCACCTCTCCCGAGCAGTTGGGTTTAAGCTGGCCCATCATCTATCCCATCAGACGAAGGATCCAGGCGGCTGGAAGAATTTCGGATTCTACTGTCGCTTTCTTAGCGAAGAATTTGGTCGCTTTGCAGAAAAACTGAAAGCGACTCCCGAACCTGGGGAAGATGGCAATATGCTAGATAATACGCTCCTTTTCTTCGGTTCCGCATCGAGTGCCTTCCACCTCTCTCGCAACTATCCGCTGGTGCTAGTAGGGGGTAAGAAGATGGGATTCGAACACGGACAATTTCTCAAATTTGCCGTAGCCGGTACCTACCGTGGAGGCTGGGCACCTGGAGACCAGGAGCCGTGGGAAACGGACTCAAGCTATGAGGATCTTCTTCCCCTGTCGAATCTCTACGTCACCCTGCTGCAACGGCTCGGCGTGCAGGCTGGGAGGTTCGCCGGCAGTACTGGGACGCTTGCCGGAGTTTGATTAATCATCTCGTCGCACTCGGTTTCAATTCTTGGGAACAAGTCCGGTTGCTCTTGGACCCTTTTTGTGCGTCCTGTATCCATAATTTTATTCTCATCTACCGCTGATTATGGGAAAACAGATTTTAGTTTTAGTTGGATTGGTGTTTTTTGTTAGCCATAGAAGCGTTGGCCAGGATACGTTACCCAGTCTGGATGCTTAACTTCAATTCGTCGATGCAGTTCGAAGAGAAAATTTGGTCAAGTTCCTAGGGAGTTGCAAGGGATCACCGATCAATGCAAAAAACTAGAGAAACAATACAAACAAAGAGAATTTAGTGCCTGGCTAACTCCAGGCGACCTAACCGTATTATGAGAAAAATAGTCTTTTCATTCTTATTCTGACCGGAACCCTTGGCTTTACGGAGTTATCGGTTAAGGGCCAAAAAGAGTACCCGGAGTTCAGTTGGGATGAGGTTCCTCGTTACATGCATTTAAGAAAGGCAGAAGCGTTTAGTAGTGAAGAGCTAAAGTATCTGGCAAAATTCCCCATTATTACCCTGGAAAAGACTACAGGATTACAGACCTTCGGTTCGACAGAGCGAGGGTCTCTGGAATCCGTGTTTTCTTCCCTTCTGAAAGGCATGCTTTCCATTCGTTAATTCCGTTCGCTTTTGACCCTAACGTTGACCCTTGGCCCAATCTTTCCGATCGTTAAACATCTACTGCTGTCAAGTATCACGCTTTTTTCCTCGCCGTCCCTTTGTAGACGGTTTTATCCGTCTCTATGCCATCAACCACGAAATCCGGCCCGATTAAGCGCTTTTTCAAGCTGAAGGTTTACCCCAGCATAGCGTTGGGTCTGATTCGCTTATTGAATCGAACATGGAGGATCCAGGAATCTGGTAGGGAATATCTGGACGCAGCTGTAGCTGCTCCGGAACCGGCGATCGCCGCTTTCCTGCATGGACGCACGTTCGTGCTCATTCGACACATGACGAAAATGTCCGGTGCCAAATGGGTTTCCATGTGCTCAAAGAGTTTGGACGGCGAAGCGATGGCCCAAGTAGAGGAACGTCTTGGACTAGAAGTGGTCAGAGGATCCTCCGGGCGCGACGGACTAGAAGCCATTCAAGAGATGATTCAGCTTGTAAGGTCAAAACCGGGATATGGGGCCGCTCTTGCCATCGATGGATCGCGTGGTCCCCGTGGGCATGTCCAAGGAGGCATCGTTCGCATGGCTCGCTGGACCGGCGGTCGAATCCTACCGATTACGGCTTCTGCAAATCCGGCCTGGATCTTTCGCAGTGCCTGGGATCGGACAATGCTTCCACTGCCATTCGCAAAAGTCGTGATTGCTTATGGCGAGCCTATTGATGTCCCAAGCAAACTAAAGCCTACTCAAATTGAAGCGATCAGAGTACAGGTGGAGCAAAGTTTGTTGAAGCTCCAGGAAACCGCGAACGAGCATATCGGTTTCACAGATACAGAGCCCATTCAAGCAGTTTCCTCGGAAATTGGCGAGGCCTGATCGATTCGAAGAAGAGCGTCTTTTTAATGATCCGCTACTGTCGCTCCTGCAACGTAACGGAGTGGGAACCAAACGCTTTGGCGACAGCGAAGGAATCGTCGATCAGGTCGTGGTCTAGGAGACTGTACGACAAAGGGCTTCGAATGAATCGCCGCTCTTATGATATTTTGCGTTAGATCGCCCAGTTGGATGGGGCGTATAAATAGTCGAAAAAATTGTAGACGGGTTTCGACGCCTTCTTCGTCTGCCCCGTGTAAAGGCATACAATTCCCTCGTAATATCGTATTTAATGAATAGATACAGATCGGTAGCTCGTCCTTATCTTCGAGTCAATCGGGCCGTGGCAGTAAATGTTCTTTTTTGTGGACGTAGCGGCTTTGGTGATACAGTTTTGGAGTTATTGAATTGATGGTTTCAGCTAGCGATCGCAAAGCTTTGCTGTAGGGAAAAGAGTAGGAATGGAAGGAGAAAGCAGAATCGCTTGCACTGGGGTGCGATTGACAGCCAGCTCTTCTTCTGTGTGGACCTTATTCACGTTTTAGCCGTTGCAACATTGCCTTGTGCGACACAGACGGAAATTGCGAGCGTGTCCTACGATGAGGAGCAGACCGCCAGCTAGATTGAGAAGCGCGGTTGGCGTGAGGGATGGAAAAGCTAGAGAGGCATTGGATACTCCGCCTGAATTCGGCTGAACGGCACAGCAACTATCCGAAGCGCCATTGCTCGCGCACGCCTCAGTTCCCGTGCTCAAGTTCGATTCTATAGAGCTATCCGCTGCATGGAGCGCGGAAACTTCCGAGCCGGTAGCGGATACGAGAATAATCAGGCCGAGAGCGGTGCAGGTTGCGACGACACGGTCCTTGTGTTTTCGACAGCCTGTAAAGGCGGCAAGCACGGTTGTCGGAATGACCAGCGCCAGCATCCACAAGTGGAAGTTCTCGTTCGCCCAAAAGGTAACGCCGATGATTGGCATGGTGATCAGCAAGAATGGCGTGACAAGGCAGTGTATACCGCAGACGATAGCCATCAGTATAGCTGCTCGATCGAGCCAAACTCTGTCTTGCGGAGCGCAAAGTGTGGCGTCTGTTTGTGATATATTCATAAAGAAGTAATTTCTTGAGAATCCGCGTTTAGACTGTTGTTCGATTCGGCGAAATCGAGTGGGTGATTACAATTTTGTAGGATTGGGTGCATCGCCGTAGGCATCTTGCGGATTGAAAGCCTTTTCGGTTTCGGTGAAGACGAGTTTCCTTGTCTCCCATCCCTCGCTTTCATTCGATCGCTTAGAAGCTCGTTCGGACGCCGAGTCTCAGGCTACGTCCTGGCATTGGAGCGAGATCCTTCAAAAAAGAGGTATTTGGACGAGCCTCTTCGTCTCCGAGGTTGGTGCCCACGACAAATAGGTCGATGATGGCGGCATTCGAAGTACGAATTCGGTAGCGGACATCCGCGTTCCAGAGCGTGTAGCTGTCGGTTGGCAGTTGATTAGGTCCGAGATGCGACGCTGAATCATTCCAACGTCCCTCCGCTCCGAAGAGCCACGGGCCGACTTCGTATTCGTAACGAAGGCCCAGTCGGCGAGATGGGATACGCGGCAGATTGGTATTGAAGCTTTTGTTCGTAGCCCGAGTTTGATCGTAGATGAGATCGATATGGGAAGCGCGATCCGTCTCGTCTATCAAGTGGAAACGAAGATCGACTTCGAATCCATAGAATTTGGCGTCGGCTTGGGTGACTCTATAGACATTCAAGTCTTCCGTATCCAATTCTCCATAACTAGCTTCGATCTCCTCGTGATCGAGAAACTGCATATAGATGTAGTTGGTGAAATCGGAATAGAATGCCGAGACTTCTCCTGTTACCGCCCCTGCAGTCAAGCGGTAGGAAAGGTCGAGGCTGGTGGAGAATTCCTCGTCGACTGAGGTCTTGCCGATTTCAAACGTCTGAGTCCCAATGTGCGGTCCGAATGCATAGATTTCAGTAGCGTTTGGAGCTCGTTCCGCGAAAACCAGATTCGCAGAGAATGCACTGCGCTCATTCAGTTTGCGTACAAATCCAGCAGATCCATTAAGGGTTTCGAAACTCCGACTTTCTAGGCTCGGATCAACCGGGTCGACGCTCACGCGTTCGAGTCTTCCACCGAACTCCCAAGCACCCCAGTTCCGGTTCAAACGCTCCATGACGAAGATACCGTGCTGAGAGGTCTCAGAGCCGGGTATGAAGGCTTCTTCGCCTACTGCGGAGAAATCGTCTATCTTCGCATGGAAACCGAAGGCTCCTGTAAAATTGCCTATGGGGCTGTGGACGCCTGTGAGGCGCAACTCGTATCCATCTCGTTCGAAAACGGTGCCCACTTCGTCCCCTTCGAGCTCGATGTGGCGATAGTCGCCAAGTGCGAAATCCAGTTCCAGGCTTTCAAAGAATGCCGAAGGTTTCAGCAGCTCTCCTCGAATACTGAAGCGAGATTGGTCAAGGTCGATGGTTACTGACTCTTCCTCGCCGTGCTCGTCTTCGTCGTGGTGCTCTTCATCTTCTTCTCCCTCTTCGTGCTCCTCGCCTTCTTCATGCTCTTCTTCGTCTTGATGGTGCCCATGGGAGTGACCCGGAACGCCGTATTCGGAAGCGTAGTCGGAGTAGGAGATTGCAAAGCTGCCCTTCTCGCCAAGCCAACCGAGACCCAAATAGCCGGAACGTGTATCTACAAAGCTGTTTTCCAAAACGCCGAAGACTTCCTCTTCCTCGTCGTGGTGACCTTCCTCTTCATGCTCTCCTTCCTCTTCTTCATGCTCGTGTTCTTCGTGTTCTTCGGCCTCCATTTGGTAGTAGGATTCTGCGAAGCCCGGAATCTCGAAGTCATTGGATTGACGATCCAGAAATCCAGCGCTCCATGCGAAGCCATCTTGGCCCCCTTGTAGTGCCAATCCGTAAGACTTTTCGTCGGAGACAGATCCATAGTAAGCCTCTGCCTGGCCGCTGAATGGTACGGCTGCCCTTTGTCTTGGCAGTTCCTTGCCAATGACGTTGACGACACCGCCGATCGCTGCGTTTCCGTAGAGCAAGGACGCCGGTCCTCGGACTACTTCGATGTCGTCTGCGAAGAGCGGTTCAATGCTCACTCCGTGGTCGGGACTCGTTTGCGAAACATCGAACGTATCGGTACCTTGATTCAGAATACGAATTCTGTCGCCATCGAAGCCGCGAATGATTGGACGGCCCGCGCCGGGACCATAGTAAGTAGAGTGTACCCCAGGCTCGCCTGACAAGGTCGCCCCCAAAGAGGATTCGGCCAAGCGTCGCAGCGCTTCTCCTGTCAACTTGCTTGCCGGAACTACCAGCTCGTCCTTTCGTTCGACGAATGGGCTCGCCGTGATGACGATCGGTTTCAATTCGACCGCTTTCGAGTCTTCGCCGACCTGTCCAAAACCAAACTCTGTAGCGAACAGGCTAGTCGCTGCTAAAGCATATGGAGTTACTTGCATTGAGGCTTAATGCAAGATACTTTCATTAAGATCAAGCCTAATTGCAAAATACTTGCGTTAATGTCCGATTCGCGTTCGATCTGGGGAGCGCTACCGATTTGCCAAAACTGTCTATTGCGACACGTGCGGTTGTATATTGTGGACGGTATTATTTATCGGGCTCCGTTTCGATCACTTTGATCTCGCGGATTTTCACGCGAGATTTATCGGTCATCCGGA
>JABITN010000142.1 GCA_018700525.1 Opitutales bacterium | reverse complement strand
TCACCCCAGTGAAAGGATAGGTCCACTCCGTCAGGCAGAGGAATGAAATCGGGTACGTGTAAAACACCGCCGAAGGTTTCAGTGGTTGCCTCGAAAGGGGTTCCTGTAGGGGAGCTGTCAAGTTGGCGAGAGGCCAAATCGATCATGTTTCTAGAATCCACTGAAGAACTCGCTCCAAAAGTAGTCACTTCATCGGTTCTGCGACCATAGGTTCCTACTAGCCATTCCTTTTCGAAAAAGTAAGCTTGATGCACATAGGCTTCGGAATCGGTAACCTGGCGATTCAGGGATTCACTGTGGATTTGATTGAGGAATGTGGCATCGTCCCGAACGTCGCCGATAGTCACCGGCATTGTTGCCCAGGCGCCGTCGCTTCCCTCGCCACCGGCATTTTCGTCAAAGTACCAGCCCGTAGTTGAATCGGTCCGGAGAACCTTGGTAATTCCGGGTAGGTTAGCGCCAATGTGCGTGCTTGCGCTTGCGAGGCTTGGACCCACGTAAAATTGAGTAGACGCTCGGCCTCCGCCTGAGGTTAGGTTAGTGGAGCCATTTTGAGAGGCTGCTAGATAGGCTGGGTCTACTGCATTGCGACCGCTTATCGTACCTCTATCCACTTCATACTCTTGGCCAAAAATTGTTCCGGTGTGGCGGCCAAACCATTTCAAGACGTTTCCGTCAGTTTCCTTGAGATTCAATTCGTAGAAAGCGGTCCCGCGTTTTACATTGCGATCGATATCGTTTTGCTGGCGCTGACTTCCGGAAGCCACGAACGGGCGTCCGAAATTAGGATTGTCGCCACCCCAGTGTAAAGTGGTGTTGATATCTATGTTCATATAATAACCGCGACCGCCACCGATGAGGTCAAACCAGCTGCGTTCCATCGATTCTTTCATATAGGAAAGCTCGAAACCGTAAGAGCCCAACTCGTAGTCCCAAGATTGGTCATAGCTCGCATTGATTACGTCGAAATTTTCACGCTCGAAAGCGTTTGGCCCATCGAGCCTTTTTTCGACCCAGTCGAATACGGATCGGTCGACGATTTCCTCGTCCTGGTAAAAAGATCCGAATTCGATTCCCGATGCCGCTGCAGTTGGAGACGGATACCATTGATTTCCTTTGGTGAGCCCAACTGTGTAGGTGCGAAAGCGTTCTCCGTCTCTGACGGTATCTTCCCAAGCGTAGTTTAAGCGAGTGGGGTCTCCGCCATCGCCTTCATAGACGACTGCAGGCTGGAAAAACCATGCACCCGGAGACCGGACGATGTCACGGTCGATCGTGCCGAAATCGTTTTCGAACGGGCTGTGAGTGATTTGATCGAAATCGGGGTCCCACCAACGGGTTACGCCGCCATCGCCAGGAGCGTTATTGCGTGGGCGTCGGGCATCGATTTCGCCATTTTCGTAGCTCGCTCTAATATTCGCGTTTGGGAAAGGCTTGAAAAGGGCCGCAATCGTCAAGCGCTCGTCATCTTCATACGAGAAGTCCTGGCGCCATTTTTGCGTGTCCGATAAACCTGCGACGCGAATACCGAATTTGTCTTCGACCAGCATGCGTTCTACGTCGAAGTTGAAGCGGTAGCTGCCAAAGGAGGCTACTGTGAACTCGACTTTATTTCGGGTCGCCAAGTTTGCGGAAAAGGTGCTGGCGTCGATAATCCCGCCGGGAGACCCAAGACCGAAAAGGATCGAGTTCGGGCCTCGGTTGACGGTAACGCGATCGGTATTGTAGGAGTCGAAACCAATACTGGTCGGCATGTAGTTGCGGGAAGCGTCAGCGCTGGCCAAACCGCGGATACGGTTGTTGTTTTCCGGGTTACGGTTTTGTCCCTCAAGAACGACGGTTCCCGCAGTATTTCCGCCCGAGAAGGTTCCATCGGCACCTGAAGTCTCAATGTTCCCGAGAAACGGAAGCAGGTTGGTGGCGTCAGTGACGTTCAAATCCTCCATGAACTCCTTCGTCGCAACCGTGATGGAATTCGGTAGGTCGCCTAAGTCGGTTTTTAGGCGTGTTCCCGCGAGTGTGGAAGTAGCGGCGTATCCCGTTTCGTCCGCAGCGCTTACGGAAAACGGAGACAGTTCGAATACCTCATCGTCCGAGTCTTGAGACCAAGCTGGAGCGGCGAGGAGGGCTAAGGCTAAAGAGCCTGCGAGTATTGAACGCCGAGAGAATGATGTATAATAACTCAGTGACGGTGGGTTTGCGTTTTTCATTAGTAGCTTGTTCATAGATACTTATGCTAGTATATTTGTATTGTTGTTTGATTGGCCGAAAACAAAGAATCGGCCACAAGGGGAAATATTGTCGAAGGGTAGTTCGGCAAAGAAGAAAACAACGAATAGGTGATTTCCTAGGCTTAACAATCACATAAACCAGGCTTATTGGTTTACCTGTAATCCTAGAGGGCGTGGACACCGTAATTACTCTGGATAAATCTAGGTTCCGGACTGCTTTCGGAGGCTTTCGCCGGCCTGCCATT
>JABITN010000158.1 GCA_018700525.1 Opitutales bacterium | reverse complement strand
TGAAACGCCCATGATACGCTTGATCATCATTGCCCATGTAAACAAATGCAGTCCAACCTTACCGTATCTAAGTTTTATATACTCAGCAGGCGTTGAGATGCCCAAACGGTTCCAGCGTCCAGCCACCCAAAAACCAACTGCCAAAGCGGCAATCCCGTAGCAGGTATTGATCATGATCGCCACAAACCCAAGGCGATAAGCGATCCCTCCCCAGACGACGAACGTACTGGCTGAGAACATCGTCATAAAACCGCTCAAGCCCGACACCCACCACGGCGACTGACGTCCAGCAGAGAACATGTCCTTTTGATCGGTAATCCTCTTCGACGTAATCCAACTGATTGCGAAAAGTCCGAGAATATAGAGAAAGACTGTCGTGTAGTCGAAGCTTACCATTGACTGAGGGAGGTGGAGATTAAGAGGTAGTGTTTAGGAGGCATTTAACAGGCCGTGCTGCCCTTCGACAAGCTTCAGGATCAACGACGCCGTAGCTACGCGAGTGACTCGCGTGGATTTCATCATTCAAAAATCCCATCACAGCCGTTCGAGAGAACCAATCAATTTGTCAGTCGGCTCAACTCCGATGCCAGCTGAATCTGCAAATCGATAAGCGCCATTAGAACACTCTATGCCATCCGTAATGAGTCCATGGTTACGACTAATGACCGAATGCTGAAACTCATGTCCAACAACCCCCTTCAAGGCCAAGCTTGCTTGAAGACTTGCGGCCAGGAAGATACCCGTTCCGATAGTCGCATGTGGCAAGACCTCAATACCCTGCTCCACCGCTGCCTGCGAGATACGCATAAATTCAGTGATTCCCTTATGCCCCATTTCGGGTTGCACGATACTCAACGCCTGAACGTCATAACGCAATCGAGCATCATAGAGGGTACGCCATTCCTCGCCGACTCCAATCGGAGTATCAACGGATTGAGCGACCCGAGCCAGACCTTGCACATCTTCCGTAGCAATCGGCGCTTCGGCAAACCAAAGCCCGTGTGGCTCCATCTCGCGAATCGCCACTATCGCTTCATCAGGCGTATGCGCCCAATGCATATCGCAAGCGATACGAGCATCAGGACCCAAGGCAGACCTTAGTTCGGAAATTTCTCGAACAATACCGTCGTCCGCAACCGGCGCCGCAAACTTGAAACTATCAAACCCTTTCGCCATCCATTCCTGAGCTAAGGCAGTCCGCTCCGGCAACGTAGGTTCTGGCAGGCCTGAAACATAAGCGGGAATGCTCTCGCGCAATCGCCCACCGAGTAGTTCCGCAACGGATTTCCCCTCAAGCCGACCCGCGGCATCCCATAAGGCGATATCAATTGCCGCTAAAGCATCCATATAGTAACCTCCCGTGTATCCACGGTAACGCATCAGATTATAAAGATCGTCATGAATTGCGGTGACCTCCGACGGCTCGCGACCGATTACAAATTCCGCTAGCAAGTCTTCGATGATCGCCACAGTCGCTCGCGGCACGACAATTCCATAGGTCTCACCCCAGCCAACAACTCCCGATTCCGTTTCCAATCTAACCAGGACTGATCGATCCACGGTGGGGTATACCGTCTTATTTCCCTTACGAACGAAATAGCCATTCTTATTCGCCTCCTCACCAGGTCGAAAAGTTCCCAGGTATGGCTCGTCACGAACTGCGGGATAAACAAATGCTTCAAGCTTCGCTACGCGACTCACAAGGCAACAGGTGTTAATGGCGCTAGATCGAAGCAATTCGAAAGACTTTCCAACTGAGTGCAAAGCTCTACTTCGTCAAATGCATCGAATTCCGGCAAAGGTGCCCGCACGATGGAATTGCTAAGAATGCCTCGTTTCGTTAGAGCGTATTTCGTTAGTCGCATTCTATAAATCGTTTGGATAACCAACAGTGGCAACGATCGCATGTATAGGTTTCGAGCTTCGGAAACATCCCCTCTTTTGTAAGCATTCCACATTTTCACGTGAATATCCGTTATCTCAGCAGCCGGCATCGCAGCCACAGCTCCTCGATTCAACTCGTCGATTACATAACGAGCGCCGCCGCCGCCAATAACACCGATTAAGTGATCCGCTGCAGCGTCATTCAAAGCAGTAATCCTAGGCCCTGAAGGCAGAGCCTCTTCCTTTACGTATTTAATTGACGGAGAGGCACTTACGATGCGAGCAAGGATTTCCGAATCCAAGCCAGCACCGATCGGCGTTGGCGCGTTTTGCATGATAATATCAACATCCTGTGCAAGCTCGATAACCGAAAGCATAAACCGCAAAGCACCAGCTTCGTCACCGGCATACTGAGTCGGTATCAAGACCATGGCGACATTGACGCCCAATTCTCCAGCTTTCTTAATATTGGATCCAATTTCTTCTGGCGAGCCTTTGCCTCCACCGCAAATAACTGGAATCCGTCCGTCCGCCACTTCGCAAACTTCACGTAAAAGCGAGAGCTGCTCCCAAGAAGAAAGGTGATCGTACTCGCTCGCCACTCCGGGAAAAACCAGACCGCGCGCTCCTGCATCGATACAAAACTGAGCAGCCTGCCTCATCGCAACAAGGTCCACATCACCATCGTCCTTAAACGGAGTCGGCAGGACCGGGAGAATTCCTTCGAGAATTGTTGAACTCATATTCTTAATATCGTTGGCACTAAACGCCTTCTAAAATTTGTTTTATTGGGGAAACAGTTCTAGTTAACTGTCACTCTCCTCAACTCGTTTTCAATAAACTCAATACCAAGTCCAGGCTTTTCCGGAACGACAGCATACCCAGGGTGAAATTCGATTGGCTCTTTGAGGAGCACATTTCCTCGCGAATCGCCAACATCAGTCGCTTTGTGGATGTTTCCGCCTTCCATAATAACAGCGTTGGGAGTTGAAACTGCCAAGTGGATCGAAGCCGCCACGTAAGGCGACAAACCGGTACTAACATGAGGCGACCAGAGCACGCCAAAGGCATCCGCCATGTCCGCGATGCGTTTGCATTCCGTGATTCCGGCCGCACGACTAACATCAGGATTAACCACGTCCGCCGATCGATTCATAAATAAATCGCGAAACTGAAACCGATTGGACAACGTCTCTCCCACGCATACCGCAGTATCGAGGGCTTCGGCGAGAATAGGATAGCTCATGGTGTCTTCCGGCATTAAAGCGTCCTCAAACCAACCAATATTTCCCATTTCGTCCAGCTTCCTGCCGACGCTTATCGCCTCGTGCAATTTAAAAGCTCCAAGCGAATCGATCATAACCTGCCCTCTCGAGCCTACCACTTCGGATATCTTGGCTACATGGTCGATGCCTTCGGTACTGGATTTGTTGAATCCCATCTTAATCGCCGTAAAGCCTTCCTCCATCGACTTTTCAGCGGCCTCCGTTGTTCCGGCACCCTGATAGGTCGGAATCCGATCGCGGTACTTTCCGCCAAGCAATTGATACACCGGTAGATCGGTGAACTTTCCGAGAATATCCCAAAGAGCGATATCGATCGCTGCAATCGACTCCGTGTAGAAGCCAGTCGAATACCCGCGAAGCCGTTGACTGGAATACATCTTCTCCCACAAGGGGCCAATATTCCTAGCATCTTGCCCCATAATGATCGGGGCCAATAAATCGTTGATCACCGTTGCGTGGACAGTCGGAGCCGTCGGAGCATGGGCCTCACCCCAACCGATAATTCCCTGGTTCGTGGTGATCTTCACCAAGGTCGTCAAACGCGAGCCATTGGTTCGCGACGGAAAGGAATGATTCAATCGATTCCCAATTCCCGCTCGGCCCGTCATTGTGCCGATTGGGTTCATGGCGACCAATTCATCCGCCCGTAGATCGCTCATCGGCATGCGAATCAAAACCGGTTCTACCTTCGTTATCTTGAGGGGACCAGTACCTCGCTTGCTTTTCTCGATCTGCTTCGCTCCCGAAACAGAGAGAGGAAAGACCGATGCCGTAGCAATGAGCCCACCTAATTTTAGCAGTTGTCGGCGCGTCTTCATGCGAGTTTTTAGAAAACTACAAGCTAGGTACAAATACTCTCTTACAAATAGGAGCCAAGAACATTCCAGTAAACCGTTGGCAAACGCCTAAGCAACAAACATGGCAACAGAATACATTTATCTAAAAAAGAGCTGGCTCGCCAAAACGAGCCAGCCCGTTGTATTCAAACACTAACTACTATATGAACTAAAACTTGAATGTACTCGTTAGGCGGAAGTTCATAGGATTCACCAACCGCACTCGGGTAGGAAGTCCATCAGGATTTACCGCCGTGTAGATTAGGTCATCATTATCCAATACATTGCGAATATTCAGCTGAATCTTCCAATCTACGCTATCATTGAGAATCTTGCGACTATGAGCAAACCAGAGATCCATATTTTGCTCCGATGGCCCTAGAATAGGCTGCGTCACATCTGAGATTCCTAGTTCGCCAACACCGACTACACCTAGATCGGCTTCCGACGCAGTACCGTTTCGATATCCAATACCCACTTCGTCCTGCCAGCGATAAGCACCACCAACGGACCAGCCCTTAAGCTTGCTATCCTCAGCGAAACGGTAGTTGGTTACAAGGTTGAATCGCCATTCACGAACTTCATTGCTTGAACGCCCTTCCTGCGAAATCTGTCTAAGTAAATTTGGCCATTGAACAGTACGTGTCCGTTGGTAGATCGTTTGCGGAAACTCGTTCTGGTAAGTATTGGGACGTGCAACAAGGTGTCCCATAGCAAGCCACTGAGGTTCGCGAGTATCGAAGTACTCACGGTAAGACTTCAATACATTGGTCTTGGAAACCTCCTGCTGAGCTGCATTGAAAGCGAATGTCCAACTCTGGGTAGGATTCCAAACACCTT